>NZ_JAVRCE010000021.1:101608-113166 GCF_034530915.1 Nostoc sp. DedQUE09 | reverse complement strand
CTTCTCTCAAGGCTGATTTTTCTTATGCTCCTTGATTACTGAATCGGTGTTCTAGGGACAACTCTTCAAACACTCTGGCGACTGTGCTCCCATGACTCATTACTTCTAGATTTGCTAGACCGTATTGTACTGAGACAAGCAGGAGCACCTGAAAAAAATCAAAGGATTGATAGTGAGCAGATAATTGTTGATAATATACACAATTACGATAAGATAAAGAGACCTACTGGCACCAGCAAACAAGCTGGACTTCGCCAGCTTCGTAAAAAAAATCCCGAATTACACGCTAAAGTTCTGGCTGGTGAGTTAACTGTTAATGCTGCTATGGTTCAAGCTGGATTAAGAATCAAGCAAGTAACAGTTTTTGTAAATCCTCTTCGGGCAGCGACGAAGCTTGAAAAAACCTTTCAAGAGGAGGATTTCATCGAACTGGTAGCATTGCTTATGTCTGCCTTGCCAGAAGAAAAGGAGATAGTGGCGGAAAAATTCAAACAAGTTCTGGATGAAAAGCAACTTAAAAAAATTAAAGATTTTTTAGCATCTCTTTGAAGAAGCCATTGAGTAGCCTTCCTTTTCAAACAGAACTTGTACGTCGTAAGCAAAATGCTTTTAGTGCAGCGATCGTTACTGCGACAAGGCAATGAATGTGACGTACAGGCTGAAGAAAAGCACAACTTATTTAATTGGGGGGCAATTGAATGGCTAAACGAAAGAGAATTATAAATCCAGAAGTTATCAACAGGTACATCAAGGAAGGTCGTGGACAAGGCATAGCTTCTGAATACAAACCCTGGTTATTGATTCAAGATGTACCATCACTAGGTCTTGCTACCAGAATCAAGGGTTGGAAAACCAAAAGAGTTCATCATTTACACAGCAACCTAGAACTTAACTATTTCTATGTGCTGGAATGGTCATCTATTGTTTGTGATATTCGCGAACAGTATCCCCTGCTACCCTTAGAAGAAACATTAGCGATCGCTGAACAGTCTGGAATTCCTCATCCGAAACACCCAAAAACTCAAGAGCCAATTGTAATGACAACTGACTTTTGTGTTACTGTTCGCCAGAAAATTGGAGTTGTAGAGCAAATTCGTACAGTCAAATATGCTCAAGATTTGCAGTCAGAAAGGACATTACAAAAATTAGACATTGAACGTCAATATTGGCAGTCCAGAGGTATCGATTGGAAAATCGTCACAGAAAATGAAATTTCTGAAGCATTAGTCAAAAATGTTGAGTGGCTACACCCTTATCTGGTAGTTGAGAATCTATCACCTCTTTCAGCATCTGAAATTCGTCGAATTGAAACAGCTCTAACTCTGAGAATAGTCAAACACAATCAATCATTAGCAAGAATAGCTGCTGATTGTGATGACAAACTCGGTCTATCACCAGGTATCTGTCTTACTGTAGCTCGTCATCTTCTTGCCAACCGCAAGTGGTTGATTGACATGAATAAACCAATTCAACCCAGTGAGCCTTTAGTTCTTCTGGCCAATCTGTTAGAGCAATCACATCAAGGATTAGAGGGTGTAGGATGAGTCTTCTCGTCAATATGCTGCTGGAATGGCAAAACGCTGAGGCTGAAAACAAAATTGAGCGTGTACTGTGGATTGACCCGTCTGGTCAAGACATGGTGACCATAGAGATTAACAACTCAAAAGCGCTCCCAAAATGGCAAAAATTCAAAGAGGTGGAGACAGCAATTATATCCAAGAAGATGTGTATCCTTGAAGTTGATCCATATTCAGGGTTACTTCGTCCCGAAAGTGCTATTTCAGAGAATCACCGTCAGCATAGAGACCATGCATGGAATGTCATTGCCCCACTAGTTGAGGGTGAAATAGAGTTAATCTTTGATGCCCGTACTCGTGGTCAACTGATAGGGGATACAGTCAAACGGACAGGTTGCATAAAAAAGACTATTTATCATTACTTGCGGCGTTATTGGCAGGGAGGACAAGCAAAAAATACCCTTCTTCCCTTGTTTGATAGATGTGGGGCAAAAGGGAAAGAAAAAAAACCTTCTAATCGTAAGCGTGGTCGCCCAAGTAAGCTCTCAAAAGTAACAAATATACCACTAGGAGTCAATGTAGATGATGAAATAAGACACAGCTTTCAGCGTGGGATTAAATTATTTTATGAAAAGCAACAGGGAATAACTTTGAATAATGCCTTTGACAAGACCTTAAAAAAGTTTTTTCATAAGGGTTATGAAATTCGAGATAAAGTATTAGTGCCTGTATTACCACCTGCTAGCGAACTACCTACATTTGCTCAGTTCCGCTATTGGTATGACAAAGAGCGTGATATTAGTAGGGAAAAAATTTCTCGTGAAGGTCAGCGTCGATTTAATTTATCTTATCGGGCTATACTTGGAAGTTCAACCCAAATGGCTTATGGACCAGGGTCAGTCTACCAAATTGATGCCACTATCGGCGATATTTATCTAGTTAGTTCTCTAGACCGAAATCGTATTATTGGTCGCCCTGTAATTTACTTTATCATCGATACCTTTAGCCGACTCATTACAGGATTTAGTGTCAGTTTAGAAGGTCCAAGTTGGTTAGGTGCAATGTTAGCTCTTGAAAATGCTACGAAGGATAAAGTAGCTTTTTGCCAAGAGTATGGAATTCAAATTGATGAAGCAGATTGGCCAAGTCATCACCTTCCTGAAAAAATTCTAGCAGACCGAGGTGAATTAGAAGGATACAACGCTGACAATTTGGTCAATGCTCTTGATATTGGGATATCCAACACGCCTCCCTACCGAGCTGATTGGAAAGCAATTGTTGAGCGAAACTTTCGCTTAAGCAATGACAAGATGATTCACTGGATGCCTGGAGCTGTTTACCAAAGACGAGAAAGAGGTGACAAGGACTATAGACTTGATGCAGTTCTAGACCTTAATCAATTCCGCAAGCTGATGATTTACTGCGTCCTTGACCACAACAAAGACCACAGGATGCAATGGTATCGAATGGACGAGTTCATGATCCAAGATTATGTTGACCCATACCCACTAGACCTTTGGAATTGGGGCATTAGAAACCGAGTTGGTCATCTTCGCCAAATGGCATCTGAAATTGTCAAACTAAATCTGCTGCCAACAGCAGAGGCTTCAGTCACTGCACAAGGTATCTATTATAAAGGATTGTTATATACCTGCCAACTAGCTCTACGTGAGCAATGGTTTGTAAAGGCAAGAATCAAGGGAAGATGGAAAGTTCCAATAGCCTATGATATCCGCTCATTGAATACCATATATCTGCGCCTTGATGACAGTAGACACTTGGAACCTTGCGAGCTTATTGAGACTGAGACAACATTCAGAGGGCGAAATTGGTATGAAACCGTTGACTACTTTGAGCTACAAAAACAAGGCAAAGAAATTGCTATGACTCGCCAACAGTCTTCCAAAGCTACTTTCCAAGCTCAAGTAGATCACATTGTGGGTGAAGCCAAAGAACAGACTGAAAAAGCGCTCACTGGCCAAAGTAAGCGATCGCGTACCAAAAATATTAAAGAAAATCGCAAATCAGAGCGTGAAAATGAACGAGAAACAGGAGCATGGGAGTTAGGTGCCAAAGAAAATTCCCAGGAGCCAGGGCAAGTAATTCCAATACCTTTAAATACTCAACCCGAAGAAGAGAATGAAGGTTACGTAGCTCCACCCAAGCCAATTGATAAATTACGCAAGCTAAGAGAGAGGAACTGGAAAAATGACTAGTACCAATTTGACACCATCACTCTTAGTAGGGAAGGTAGCAGTTATACCAGCCTCATACCGCGATCCACTAATTTCAAGCTACCGTGGTAATCCACTGATCGAGGCCTTACCCCCAATTCTATCAGAAGAGGAAGTTATGCAGTTTCTGGCAAATTATCCCAATTATGATGAGGGAGAACGCCAACTGCCATCCCATCTGCGTTTACATTTGGTGCAGAATGCACTGCAATTTTTTGAACCTCTTCCAATTCATATTGATTTAGAACAGCGATTTTCACGCATGATTCGGGCAGGGTATCAAGCACGCAATCCATTAAAAGCAGATTTTTGGAGAAATTTCCAAAAGCAATTAGATGTTCTGGGTTCTGAAGTGGCCACGGTCACTCAAAATCATCGATTCAGGTCAACGGCTACAGGCTTCACAATTATTGGCATTAGCGGTGTGGGTAAGACCACATCTGTAGAAGCAATATTGGATCTTTATCCCCAAGTAATAGTTCACGGTCACTATTGCGATCGTGATTTTATACTCATGCAAATTGTATGGCTAAAACTAGAGTGTCCTAATGATGGTTCAATTAAAGGCCTGTGTCTAAATTTCTTTCAAGCCGTTGATGACCTTTTGAGAACAGACTATTTCAAAAATTATACAGGAGGGGGTAAGCGCACTGTAGATGAGTTAATTCCGTACATGGCTCGTGTAGCTTCACTACATTGCATCGGGGTGTTGGTAATCGATGAAATTCAACATCTGAACGAAGCTAAAAGCGGTGGCTCAAAAAAAATGCTCAACTTTTTTGTCCAGCTTATTAATACCATTGGCATTCCTGTTGTTCTTGTAGGAACCTATAAAGCCATGTCTATTTTAAGTGGTGAGTTCCGTCAAATCCGTCGGGGTAGTGGTCAAGGGGATCTTGTTTGGGACAGGATGGCAGACGATGATGTTTGGGAATTCTTTGTCGAATCGCTTTGGCGCTATCAATACCTCAAAAAACTTTGCCCACTCAAACCAGAACTATGCCACGCTCTCTATGAAGTAACTCAGGGGATTACCGACTTTGCAGTCAAAATTTATATGCTGGCGCAAGTGCGGGCAATTGCAACTGGAAAAGAAACCGTTACTGAGAGCATCATTCGGTCAGTTGCTAAGGATAGCCTGCGCCTAGCACAACCAATTATGTTAGCTTTAAAAAATGGTGATATCCAATTTCTTCAAAATTTTGAGGATGTTCATCCAATCGATATTACATCTTTCATACAAGAAGCTCAAAATACTATAAAAGTTGTTGGCAAGATTAGCTCTTCACCCATAATTCAGAAAAGCTTGGTAGAAGTTGAACAAGAAGCCAAAATTAGCCCTAATAATCCTACTTTTGATTCCCCTGCGACAGAGTTAGCAAGCAAGGTAACAGATGTTGTGACTCAATCTTCTTCGCAAAGTGAAATTAATAAGAGGCAGATAAAACGTCATAAAACTACTACAGAAAAAAAAGGCTTGGTAGAGCTTGTGAATTTGAGCGCGAAACAAGGAATTGCTGCCTATGAAGCTCTCAAGCTAGAAAATTACATTTGCTCCGCTACTGAATACCTGCCAGAGGAAGTAGAAAAATGATTGGTTTATTTCCAGATCCCTATCCAGATGAACTGCTCTATAGTATCTGTGCCCGTTTCCAAGATCGAGTAAAGTATCCAAATCAAATTTCTGTGGGAAGAGAACTCTTTGGAGTGATTGTTACCGCACCTATAGATTTCCCTACTCATCTTGGGTATCTTGTTGCAAACTTACCACCCCAATATTGCTATACAGTTGACCAACTCATCGATAACCATACTCTGCTACCTTTTTACACTCCATTTCATCCACATGAGCGGATCAATTCTATTCGCAATGATATGGCAGGTTCAGACAACTCATCAATTCACGGACGTTTAGGTATTTTAAGTGCTGAGATTAAGCCAGCACAGTGGCTGCGATTCTGTCCTTTATGCGGAGATCAAGATAACAAGAAGTTTGGAGAACTTTATTGGCATCGTGTTCACCAGTTACCTGGTGTAGAAGTTTGCCCTACTCATCTTGTTTTTCTAGAAACAAGCAGTGTAAGGACACGAGATAGAAAAAGACCACAAACATTTATCTCTGCTGAACAAGCAATAGAGAAAACATCCCCACGTCCCTTGAATATATCAAACTTACACGATCAAATTTTACTGAAGATAGCTGAAGATGCTGCTTGGTTATTAAATCAAAAATGCCTGGTTGCTAATCTTCAACTATTATATGAGCGATATCACTTCCTTTTAGGAAATCAAGGATTAACTTCTCCTAGCGGCAAATTACGTGGGTCTGAATTTATAAAAGCATTTGAAAGTTATTACTCCCCTGAGTTGTTAGAACTATTTAATTCAGAAGTTAATAAACCAACGAAAAGACAGTGGCCGATATCATGGTTCGCAACCTCAAATCACAGAGCGCACCATCCTCTGCATCATCTACTAGTGATGAACTTTTTAGGATATCGAGCCGAAGATTTATTCAATCTCCAATCTATTGAATATAAACCCTTTGGAAAAGGACCTTGGCCTTGCCTTAACCCTGTTAGTGACCATTTTAAACAAGCAAAAATAAAAGAGTGTTGTATACAGCGTAATGGAAACAATAGCAAACCTATAGGCATATTTAGTTGTATCTGTGGATTTGTTTACTCCCGAACGGGTCCTGATTCATCACCTAAGGATAAATTTCAAGCTACAACAGTACAGTCCTATGGATTTGTATGGGATGCAGTTTTGACAGAACTATGGCAAGACTCAACACTTAAACTATCAGAAATTGGACAACGACTTGGGGTTCATTACACGACCATCAAGCGTCAAGCTGCCCGTTTAAATCTGATCTTCCCTAGACCAAGCGGTCGTTCAATTCAAGGAGCCTTAACACCACCTCGACAAAGAGATTCTCAGATTGTGGCAATAGAAACCTTGGAATCTTATCGGCAGGAATGGCTGTCAGCTAGAAAACAGAATCCTGAACTAGGAAAGACAGCTTTAGCACAAAGATTTCGACGCATTCATGTTTGGTTATACAGAAATGATCGTGAATGGCTAGAGAATCATCTGCCGCCTACTCAATTAAGAACAAAGCCAATGTCCAGGTTAGATTGGGAGAGCCGTGACGTTCAACTAGCCGATGCAGTGAGACTCTCAGGCTTGAGGCTGAAAAACTCTCCTGGAAAACCCGTAAGGGTAAGTGTAGAAGAAATTGGTAAAAATCTTGGTCAAAGAGCACGAATTACTAAGCAAATCGATAAGCTACCGTTAACAGCTAAAGCACTGGCTGAGGTAGCTGAGACAATAGAGGACTTTACTATTCGTAAAATCTACTGGGCTGCTGAACGCTTCCATAAAGACGGGATACACCTAAAAAAATGGCAGTTCTTGCGTAAATCAGGTTTAGAGGGATCAAGATTCTTATCAGTGGCTAAAGTGCAGAACGCAATTGATACTGCTATGGAATATTTGAATTCTCCAAATACTTTGATAACTACATATACCCCGCCTTCCGAAGCTTCTATTTCAGAAAATTTGCTAGAAGAAAAAGACGTAATGCTTGGTTGTTTTCCTGATTCTTACCCAGATGAATTGTTTTACAGCATTTGTGCTAGATTTCATGATCGAGTTCAGTATCCTAGTCAGAGATCAACTATTCGTGATTTATTCCAAACTAAAAACGCGATCGCAATCTTTGATTTACCAAGTCGGCTAGATAAACTTATTGCAAGCTTACCTGCTGGACATCGTTATACAGTTGAATATTTAATTGACAACTATACATTGCTGCCTTTTTCAAGTGTTTCTAGAGCAAAGTACTTTACAGACTCATAATCGCAGAAGGCTATATGAATTTATTTCCGCAGAACGCATAACTGCTAATGTATCTCCCCGTGAAATGGACCTTTCAAATATTTGTCACAAATTTCTGTTAAAGATTGCTAGTGAAGTGGAATGGCTACTTAATGATTGCCAATCTGTTCCTGGTTTAGAGTTTTTGTATCTTAATTACCGATCATTGGTAATGAATAATTCAGAGTTGGTCACTTACGCAGGCAGAATTCGGGTTCAGGAATTGTTGAAAAACTTCAAAAATTACTATCCTGCTGAAGTTTTAGAGATTCTTCAATGCCAAGTTAACGAGCAGAGTCGTGATAACTGGCTCTGTGAGCTTGTGCGCTTTCCTAGAAGAGTTCACCATCCACTACGCCATCTACTGCTTATTAATTTCTTGGGATTCACAGCAAAAGAATTTTTTGAGCTAAAAGAAGCACCTAAACCCTTTGGTGATGGTCCCTGGCCTTGCCTAAACCCTGTTTGTAAAAACTTCACCAAGTCTGTAATCAGTAAATGTCAGATTACATACAACCAAGAGAATCACAGACCAACAGGTAATTTTGCTTGCACCTGCGGTTTTGCTTACTTCAGGATAGGTCCCGATAAATCACCAGAAGAACGCTTCCAATTTTGTAGAGTCAAGGTTTACGGAATTTTTTGGGAAAAATCCCTAAAAACTCTTTGGAAGGACTCGTCTCTCACCCTCAAGGATCTAGAAAACCGTCTGGGAGTTACAGTCAAAACTATTCTGCGCCAAGCAGCTTTGCTGAAACTTACTTTTCCTCGACCTAACTCTAGGGCAAGAGCAACTGAACTATGTGCATCTCTCCAGCCTCGCTTTGTAAATCCACGTATCCTTTCTCCAGAAGTGCTGGAGTCTTACAGAAACCTATGGCTGGAACAAATAGCACATAATCCTGGAGTAGGACGCACTCAACTGCGAAGTCAAATACCAACAGTTTATGCACAACTATATAACTATGATAAAGGGTGGCTCAATGAGCATCTGCCACCACCTCAAGCTAAAAATGGTACCTCAGGTGTGGATTGGGCTAGCCGAGATACTGCAACGATGGAAGCTGTTAAAGCTGTAACACAGCGCTTAAAAGAGAATGTCAATCCAATTATTTGGGTTACTCGGACAACGATCGCTAATTCCCTCAATTATCCTGCTAGTGCTTGGATCAAGAAATACCTCAATAACCTACCAATGACCGCAAATGTGGTGGAAGAACTGAGCGAAACTAGAGAAGAGTTTGCTGTGAGAAAAGTTCAGTGGGCAGCAGACTGTTTTCGCCAAGAGAACTTGTGTCCACAAAGATGGGAACTAGTGCGTCGTGCAAGTTTGCGTCCAAAAACAACAGAATTGCCATTGGTTAAGGAAGCGATCGCAACTGCTTTAGAAGCTTTAGGCTCACTTCACCTGCCTTAACTATTCAACAACAAAACCTAAATTCGGTTCTGATGAATTAGCGCTCGCTAATTCTCTTGAACACCCTGCAAGTACTTGGGTTAAAATACATCTCACAAAGTTACCTCTGCCTGTTAACATATTGCTGACTTGAGTGAACCCAGAGAAAAGTTTGCTGTTAAAATTGCAACTGCTTTAGAAACTTTCCAACTGTATGATTCCTGCTAGAATTTACTCTACCACCCATTGCCAATGAGGATGAACGGTGCCCAGTAGTAGGGGTGGCTAAGATTACGGGAAATAGATTGTTCACCTTGACCCAATTTATAATTAACGCTACTCCGGTTGCTGTCGCTACCCTGGCTGTTGCTTTTGAGCATAGCCAGTTGCGCTTGGTGGAGAGCTTCTGTTTTAGTCATCTGACCTGTAGAAAGATTTTGGTAAAATTGCTGCATTAATTGGCTGGTGCTGGCATCGTTGACGAGCCAAAGTGAGGCAATCACCGCCTTAGCGCCGTTAGTAAGAAAGTAAAAACTCATACCAGACATTTCCAAGCCATCAGCATCTACTCCACCCAAAGCAGTTTCGCAGGCAGAAAGCACTACTAAATGAGTACCTGACATGTAGTTGCTTAATGTTTGAATTTTATCAACGGTTAATTTATCACCCCTACCAGAAAGGAGGTAAGAATTTTCTGGACGACCAGATTCAAATTTACCGTGGGTAGCAAGGTGCAATATCTTATTACCTGTGAGATTGTCTCGTAAAGAGTTAAAAGTAAAGTTTTCATTGAGGAACTCTGATCCGGGGAAAATGCCTTGTTGTGCTTTTCCCGACTGCTGAATGATTGTGGCTAATTCATTGGGGACATTTGATAAAGCATTAAATCCCGGAAAGGCTTTAGAGACTCCCATTGCTAAGACACGAATCTCTTGCTTGTTTAGGGGTAGGCGCTCTTTGACATCTGTTAAGCCTGCATTCAGAATTGTGGAAACTGCATAATGTTCTATTAAATATTGTTGCCCATCGAATAAGGCTGCCATTGGAATGTAGCGGGTGGAACGGTCAAGGGAAAAGACTAAATGGCGGACATTTTTATCTTTAATTTCTTTCTCTAAAGGTTGGATAAGCCAGTTATATAATTGTTTACTTATGGCTTTTACGGCTGCCTCATCTTCAGGGCTGGACAGTTGGGTTCTGAATTGGTTTACCGTTTTCCAGAGTTGCTGTTGGTTGACAGGTGTTTCAAAGCTGCGGAAAACCACGCCCTTTTCTCCGGCTCTACTAGCCAGGAGAATCCAAATTTTGTCTTTCAAAACTAGGGGATAAATTAGGACTGTACTTGGTTCAGCATTGACAATTTTAGCAGCAGTACTACGGAGTTGTTCGGGTTCAAGAAGTGCGGGGTCTTTGGCAAGTCGGTCTTGGAGGGTTTTACGAAAAGTATTGGTATCTTGCTGGAATTTTTGCGTCAAGGCATCAAGTTGATCTCGTAGTTGGCTGAGGGTGCTACATTTTTTCTGCTCGCATTCGTAAATCTGTTGTCCAAAAACAATAAGAGTGCCATATCTCTTGAGGATTTCTTCTTCAATGCGGGCTAAGGCAATACCAGAGGTTTCGCCACCAGCTCTAGCATTGCGGGTAAAGTCGCGCAATTCTTGGATTTTTAATAGTTCGAGAACTTGTTGGGCTTCTAGTAGCCGTCCCTGGGAGAGTAGCAGGTCAGCTAAACGCCGATAGGTATCTGCTACGGTTTGGGTGTAGGACTCTTGTTGCTCACGGGGTAATATCCGAATGTCGTTGCGGATACTCTCTCGCACATTAACTGATTGCTTGTAAAATACAATGGCTAATTCTGGTTGCTGCTGTTTTTCTCGTGACAAGGCAATATTATTGAGAGCGTTACCCTCGCTTTGGCGGTCTTTGATTTCTCTGGCGATCGCTAAGTGTTGCTGATGATACTCAATGGCTTTGGTATAGTTGCCCAAATTTCCGTATGCAAGTCCCAGATTGCCCAGAGCCTTACCCTCGCTTTGGCGGTCTTTGATTTCTCTGGCGATCGCTAAGTTTTGCTCTCCATACTCAATGGCTTTGGCATAGTTGCCCAAAAAGAGGTATGCAAGTCCCAGATTGCCCAGAGCCTTACCCTCGCTTTGGCGGTCTTTGATTTCTCTGGCGATCGCTAAGTTTTGCTCTCCATACTCAATGGTTTTGGCATAGTTGCCCAAAAAGAGGTATGCAAGTCCCAGATTGCCGAGAGCCTTACCCTCGCTTTGGCGGTCTTTGATTTCTCTGGTGATCGCTAATAGTTGCTCTCCATACTCAATGGCTTTGGCATAGTTGCCCAAAAAGAGGTATGCAAGTCCCAGATTGCCCAGAGCCTTACCCTCGCTTTGGCGGTCTTTGATTTCTCTGGCAATCGCTAATAGTTGCTCTTCATACTCAATGGCTTTGGCATAGTTACCCAAATTTCCGTATGCAAGTCCCAGATTGCCCAGAGCCTTACCCTCGCTTTGGCGGTCTTTGATT
>NZ_JAVRCE010000021.1:82893-101508 GCF_034530915.1 Nostoc sp. DedQUE09 | reverse complement strand
GTATGCAAGTCCCAGATTGCCCAGAGCCTTACCCTCGCTTTGGCGGTCTTTGATTTCTCTGGCGATTGCTAAGTGTTGCTGATGATACTCAATGGCTTTGGCATAGTTGCCCAAATTTCCGTATGCAAGTCCCAGATTGCCCAGAGCGTTACCCTCGTTTTGGCGGTCTTTGATTTGTTGATAGAGTTTGAGTGCTTGTTGCCAAGACTGAAGCGCTGCTTCAAATTGACTTGTATTAAACTGTTTAATTCCTTGCTCTAACAGCTTGTCTGCTTCTATTTTTCGATTTTGGCTCGTCTGTGCTTGTGGTGAGGTAGTGAGTGTGCAACTGGGAATGAGCAGCAGGCAGGGAAAAAGCACCAGCAGTAGAGGTGGCGCAATCCAGCTAACCAGTCTGAGGTGCAGGTACATTACAGTTAAAATTGGGGATATTACTGAAGATTTTACCTAATGCATTGCCAGGTTGGGAGACTTGAGAGTATGGCAATCTGTATTTTGAAATACTGCTTAATTCTTAATTTAGGTTTGAGAGAGTAAAGTATGTCTTCCATTAAGCGTCGTCAGTTTCTCCAATCGCTCGGTGCATCCCTAACAGTTTTGGGTATCAATCAACTGGGTATGCAGCAAGCGGCTTTAAATTACGGCAAGGTTCTCGCACAGGATACACGCCGTAAACGGGCGCTGCTGGTGGGCATTAATGACTATCCTGGGAGGAGTGCCCAAGATTTAAAGACACAAGGATTGTGGTATCAGTTAAGGGGGGCTGTAAATGATGTGGATCTTCAGCGAGAATTGTTAATTCATCGGTTTGGATTTCATCCAGATGATGTTCTGGTGTTAACAGATCGCCAAGCCACTCGTCAAAATATTCTGGATAAATTTGAGCAGCACCTAATTCAATGGGTCAAGTCGCCAGATGATGTAGTAGTCTTTCACTACTCAGGACATGGCTCAAATGTGATTGACCCCAATCAGGTATTCAAAGATAATCTGAACGGAACCATCGTCCCTTTTGACGCAGATTTACCTGATGGCTATCCCCAGAAAGGTGGCGAAGTTAATGATATTACAGCAGGTACAATCTTTCTGCTGCGGGAAGCCCTTGGTCGCAAAACTAAAAACGTTACATTTATTCTTGATAGTTGCTACTCTGGCGGTGGAGTGCGGGGGAATTTGATTATCAGGTCGCGCCCCGGTCATGTAGAATTGCGAGGCGACGATAGAATCACACGATTGGCAGCTAGTCAAGAAGAATTGGCATATCAGCAGCGCTGGCTGACTGACTTGAAGCTATCTCAGGCAGAATGGATTGCCCGGCGTAGAAAAAATATTGTTAACGGTGCAGCTATTTTCGCTGCCCAGCGCAATCAGGAAGCGGCTGATGCAGCATTTGCTCGTGATGTTCATGCAGGTGTGTTTACATATTCGTTGACTCGACAGCTTTGGCAGCAAACGAGTAATCAGGCGATGGGTAAAGTAGTCGTGGCTGCTGCTGCGAAAACTGAGCAGTTTCTGAAAACTATACAAAATTCTCGTGGGCAAAAGCCGGATATTGAGGTAAAGTCCGGTAGCAATGATGATCAGCAGCCGATGTTTTTTGCCCCGATGCAGAAACCAGCAGCAGAGGCTGTGATTACAGAAATCATAGGAAAGACTGTAAAACTGCTATTAACTGGTGCAGAACCCCAAGTTTTGGAAGCTTTGGGTAAAGGGGCAATATTTACTATTGTGGACGATCGCGGACAAGCACAAGGGACTGTAAAAATAGAGTCACGCGATCGCCTGAATGCAACTGGCTTACTTCAAACTAATTCGGCAATCAAAATTGCTCCGGGAACCGCCTTACAAGAACAAATCCGGGCAATTCCTACTAATCTCAAATTACGGATTGGGTTAGATAAATCACTCAACAGTAAAGTTGCACAACAGGCATTGCGATCGCTCTCCCGGATTGAAGTAGTAACTTTACTAGAGCAGGAAGTACATTACATCTTGGGTAAAATGCTACCTCGTTACCGCCAGGAGTTTGAGAAAAGAGCGATCGCCTACGGCGGGCGTTTCGCCATCGCAGATTTGCCACCTGTAAATAGTATTGGTTTATTCTCGTTGGGATTTGAGCCGATTCCTGGCTCATTTGGGGCAAAAGATGAAAGTATTAATGAAGCAGTCAATCGGCTACAGACGAAATTTAAGTTATTGTTAGCAGCCCGACTGATAAAACTCACACTCAATACCAGTTCATCTCGGTTAAACATTGTTGCTAGTCTTGCAAGTGCAAATACGCAGTCTTTGCTAGCGGAGTCGTTTACAGTCCGTGGGGGTAAGAGCTTATCTCCAAGAATTCAGCCAACGGTAAAATCTCAAACTCAGTCGATTGCCCAAATTGAGGTTGACAAACCCGTACAAATCTCCGTTGAAAATCGAGAAAAGCGTGATTTGCATATAGGAGTATTAATCTTTAGTCCTGATGGAGATATTGATATTTTATTTCCCTTGAGTGAGAGCAAGAATGCTGCACTTGTTTCAGCAGGGGAGACACTTCAAATCCCAATTGAGGCGGAAATGAAAACAGGAGGAAAGATGTCTTTTGGTAAACCCTTGGGGATTGTAGAGGTGTTGATTGTGGCGAGTACAGTACCAATTGACAAAGCATTGAAACCGCTACAGGCATTGATAATGGAACATAAGAACGAACAAAGAAGTGCCACTGAAGTGGCTCAGAAGGCAGAAGATGCAGTAGCTAGTTTACTAGATGACCTTGCTGGCGGGACTCGCGGTGAGACAAAAACCAATATTCGCCAGTTTGATGTTCAACAGATGGCGGCATTATCTATGACGTTTGAGATTGTTGACCAAAAAAGAAATTAGTAATTGCACTCTTGCGATCCTTTGTTTTATTTTCGATCCTACCTATACCTATAAGAGTGGTTTGGTAAATTGTCTGAGCGACAGCGTAACGCATCTAAATTCTACCTAAGATATAGTGAGGGTAAAATTATCAGTAATTTCCCTGATATTAACCGCAATGCCTTTAAGACTCTGGCTGGTTAGCTTATTCACATCGCCACTGCTGCTGACGCTTATTCCCTCACTTGTGCAAACTTCCAGTTATCCCCTCTCTACCTCAGTACAAGCACAGACAAGCCAAGACAAAACAGCAGAAGCTGATAGGTTTTTGCAGAAAGGAAATCAACAATTTAATATTAGCCAATATCAAGCGGCTATCCAATCTTGGCAACAGGCGTTAGCAATTTATCGAGAACTTAAAAATCGCAATGGCGAATCCAACTCGCTGAATAATCTGGGCAGTGCTTACAGTTCCCTTGGGCAATATGCCAAAGCCATCGAATTCTACCAGCAGTCTCTGGCTATTTCTCGCGATATCGGCGATCGCAATGGTCAAGCAGGTTCGCTGAATAATCTGGGCCTTGCTTACAATCACCTGGGGCAATATGCCAAAGCCATAGAGTTCTTTCAACAGTATCTGGCTATTTCTCGCGATATCGGCGCTCACAATGGCCAAGTCAACTCGCTGAGAGGTCTGGGCAATGCTTACAATAAGCTGGGGCAATATGCCAAAGCCATCGAATTCTACCAGCAGTCTCTGGCTATTTCTCGCGATATCGGCGATCACAAAGGCGAAGCTAACTCGCTCATAGGTCTGGGCAATGCTTACAATTACCTGGGGCAATATGCCGAAGACATAGATTTATTTCAAAAGTCTCTGGCTATTTTTCGCGATATCGGCGATCGCAATGGCCAAGCTATTTCGCTGACTAATCTGGGCCTTGCTTACAATAACCTGGGGCAATATGCCAAAGCCATAGAGTTCTATCAACAGTCTGTGGCTATTTTTCGCGATATCGGCGATCGCAATAACCAAGCCAGATCGATGAATAATCTGGGCAATTCTTACAAGGACTTGGGGCAATATGCCAAAGCCATAGAGTTCTATCAACAGTCTCTGGCTATTAAACGCAATATTGGCGATCGCAATGGCCAAGCCAATTCGCTGAATAATCTGGGCAATGCTTACTATAAGCTGGGGCAATATGCCAAAGCCATAGCGTTCGCTCAACAGTCTGTGGCTATTTTTCGCGATAACGGCGATCGCGATGGCCAAGCCCACTCGCTGATGGGTCTGGGCAATGCTTACTATAAGCTGGGGCAATATGCCAAAGCCATAGAGTTATATCAACAGTCTCTGGCTATTTTTCGCGATATCGGCAATCGCGAAGGCGAAGGGCTTACTCTAGCTAGCATTGGCTTAACACTAGAAAAACAGAAGCAATCAGAATTAGCCATTGTCTTTTACAAACAATCGGTGAATGTGCGTGAAAATATCCGGCAAGATATCCGCAAATTACCCCGTGAGCAGCAAGAGTCATATACTCAAACTGTGGCAGATACTTATCGCCGTCTGGCTGACTTGTTGCTCTCGCAAGGACGAGTTATCGAAGCCCAACAAGTCTTGGAACTATTAAAAATTCAGGAACTGCGAAACTATACCAGAGATACCAGAGCAGGTGGTGAAACTCAGGGAAGTCCTCTAACTCCGATGGAATCGCGCGTAGTTCCGCCCTATAACAGCGTAGTGAATCTAGGGCTAAAACTAACTCAATGCGAACTTAAACCTCCTTATTGCCCAGAACGCGATCAACTGCGAGCCTCACGAGATCAAGCCAATGCAAAATTTAACAAAGAAGCAGACAAACTCAGAGCTTTAGCCAAGCAACAAGGCGAAAAAGATCCGGCTCAGATTCAGCAAGAGGAACTCACGGTTGCAGCACAAAAGGTAGTTAAATCCCAACCCAAAACGGTGTTAATTTATCCCTTGGTGCTGGAAGATAAACTCTGGCTGGTTTGGGGTACTCAAGCCGGAAAACAGGGGGTTGTTTTTAATAGCAAAGTTGTACCAGTAGGACGGAAGGAACTAGCTACAACAGTCGTAGAGTTTCGACAATTGCTGGAACAGCCAGGGGATGTCAAAAAGTTACAAAAAGTCAGTCAAAAACTTTACCAATGGCTAATTGAACCGTTACGAGCCGAGTTAGACGCTAATAATATTCAGAATTTGGTGTTTTCCCTTGACCGTTCCACCCGCTACATCCCAATGGCTGCGCTGTTCGACGGGAAAAAATATTTAATTGAATCCTTCAATACTTGTACTATTTTGACTGCGGGGTTAACCGACACAAGCGATCGTCTTTCACCGAAAATTGAAAACAATCCCATACTGGCTTTAGGCTTATCCGAGCAGGTTGGCAACTTCAATTCACTCCCTAATGTTAAAGATGAAATTAATGGCATCATCCGCAGTCAGAGCAATCCCAATGGTATTTATCCAGGTTTGTCCCGAATCAATAAAGATTTTACCAAAGATGCTTTTAAGTATCTGATTGATCATCGGATTTTACATATTGCTACCCACGCTCAATTTACCTCTCAAAACCCAGAAGATTCTTTTATAGTTTTGGGAGATGGTAATTTGTTTAAGATTCCAGAAGTGAAAAACTTAATTGATTTAGGCGGAATTAATCTCGTGGTGCTATCCGCTTGTGAAACGGCGCGGGGTGGAGAAGATAAAGAAGGTATTGAGGTATCTGGCCTCAGCTACTATTTTCTTACCAGTGGCGCTAAATCAGTGATTGCTTCTCTGTGGCTGGTCAATGATGCCAGTACCAGCCAATTAATGCGATATTTGTATCAAAATCTCGCCACTGGCAAGATAACCAAAACAGAAGCCCTACGTCAAGCACAACTCACCATGATTGCAGGTAAGAATCAAAACAGCGACACCAAAGACCGAAGCAGTGTGAGATTGACACCAGGGAATAGCGGACAAACTGCAACCATTTCCCGGAATCTCAGCCACCCTTACTATTGGGCACCGTTCATCCTCATCGGTAATGGATTGTGAAAAAATCTATTGTCTCAAACAAGCGCTATTAAAAAATGTAATTTTTTGTTTACTGATTTGGTGTAAGTAAAGCCAATAAATAATTAATGGTAAAATCACCGATAGGCTAAGTAAAATCATAGAAAAGTTGAGTGAAAAATGCCACCAGAAGATTCTTTGCTAGAAAGTAAAACTAGAGCGAATCAGTTATTGTTAGAGGGGACTACGAGTTTTGATAATAAAGATTATGAAGCTGCGATCGCTTTATATCAACAAGCAATAGAAATTTTTCGGGAACTGCAATTAAAAAGAGATGAGGGGCTTGTACTTAATGCCATAGGATTGTCTTATTATTATTTAAGTTCCTACACTAAGGCTAAACAATCACTTGAAGAATCGTTAACTATCTTTAGAGCAGAAGACTCAAGGGATATACAGCAAGAAGGACGAGTTTTAAACAATCTCGGCATACTTTATGATGCTACGGAAGATTTTGCTCAAGCGAAAGAAAGCTATGAACTGGCTTTGAAAATTTTTGAAGAGACTGAGGATCAAGTTGAGCAAGCCAAGGTCATCAATAATTCCAGCTATAGCCAGTACCTTCAGCAAGATTATAAATCAGCTTATGAAAAGCTCCCTATGGCATTTAATATCTTCCGGGAAGCAAACGCACAACCAGGTCTAGAAATTGTCCGTCGTAACTTGATCAATACAGCAATGCGCCTAGTGGAAGAAAAGCCAGATAAAGGGGATGGCAATCATGATAAATCTCCCCCACCCCCCTTTGAAAAATGATTACTGCTATTTTCAGCAGTAGATTCATTTAAAAACCCTGAACCTTAAAAGTATGCGGTGTTATTGTGAGAACGATTCAGATATATCGCTTTAGTTTAGGTTGTTTGCTAATTATTGCATTAATCATTTTTAGGAATACTCCAGCATATTCACAGCCTACTTTTAAACACAACCAAAGTTCGTCACTATTAATTCTCAAAATTAGAGCAAAACAATTATTGAATCAGGGAGTACAACAATATACTGAGGGTAATAACGATGCCGCAATTAATAGTTATAAACAAGCTATATTGATGTATTATCAACTAAATGACCGTAAAGGTATAGGGCTGACATATAGTGTTCTTGGGCGTGCCTACGACAATGCTGACAAATATAAAGATGCAATTATTGCCTACCAAAAAGCCATAAAATTTTTCCAAGAGCTAGGAGAAAACACGCTAGAAGCAAATCAATTTAATAATTTAGGTGCCACCTACGATTTGTTAGGAAACTACCCCGCAGCTTTATCAGCTTATAAAAAAGCGCTAGTTATATTTAAGCAATTAAACAACTTAGTTGAGTTAGCTAGAACACTCACTAATATGAGTTATACCTACTACAACTTAGGAAAGTATGCTGATGCTTTAAACCAAAATGAGACTGCTTTAAAAATTCGTCGAACTTTAAAGGATAAACGAGGAGAGGGTATCACTTTACAACAAATTGGCGATATTTATCTAGAACTAGGACGATATTCTGAGTCTCTGGAATATTATCAACAATCTGTGGTTGTTTTAAAAAGTATTAATGAACCTAAGTTCCAAGGAGTTGCTGTAAGTGGGATTGGATATGTTTATGCCGAACAAGGTTTACATACTAAAGCTTTACTATTTTATCAACAGGCTTTAACTTTATATCGCCAAGCTGGTAGTCGCGCAGAAGAAGGACATACCCTTAATGGTATGGGTGATGCTTATCTATTTTTGAAAAAATATGACAAAAGCTTGGATTTATTAAATCAAGCGTTACAAATTTCTCGTGCAATTGGAGATCGTCAATACGAAGGCAGAAATTTAAATAGTTTAGGTAACTTTTATAAACTAAAAAACAACTTTAGCGAGTCTTTAGAATTATATCAGCAAGCTTTAGCGATTAGTCAGGAAATTGGCGATCGGCCAGGTGAGCGAATTACTTTAAGTGCGATTGGTGATTTGCTAGCCCAACGCAAACCAGAACTTGCCATTATTTTTTACAAACAAGCTGTGAATGTCACAGAAAGCATTCGTCGAGACTTACGAGTTCTTTCCCGCGAACATCAAAAATCCTATACACAAACCGTAGCAAATACTTATCGCAGTTTGGCTAACCTTTTACTCTCCCAAGGACGAGTTCTCGAAGCCCAACAAGTCTTGGAACTATTAAAAATCCAAGAATTACGCGATTTTACCCGCAATACCAGAGCAGGAGGCGAAACCACAGGTATCGCTTTAGCCCGTATTGAAGAAGACATCCTCAATAAATTTGGTACACTGATCGCCTTTGGTGCGAAAGTTTACGAATGCGAACAGCAAAAATGTAGCAAACTAAGCCAACTGCGCGACCAACTCGATGCCCTAACCACAAAATTCAGCCAAGATTCTAACGCCTTTCGGAAAACCCTACAAGATAGACTAGCTAGCGACCCCGCCCTCCTCGAACCCGCCCAAATGAGCAGTACTGCCGCCAAAATCGTCACGGTTGAACCAGGCACTGTATTAATTTATCCTCTGGTTTTAAAAGACAAAATCCGTATCCTTCTGGCGGCTAGGGCAGGAGAAGAAGGAGTAGTTTTCCGCAGTTTTGAAACACCTGTCAGTCAAGAGCAACTTTGGAAAACCGTTGCTCAGTTTAGAACCCAACTATCCAGTACTGGCGAACTGGTTGCGGTGAAAGTCACCAGTCAACAACTATATGATTGGCTTATTAAACCCCTAGAAAGCGAACTCAAGGATAAGACTGTGCAGCATCTGGTGTTTGCCCTTGACCGTTCCACCCGCTACATCCCGATGGCAGCCCTGTTTGATGGGCAGCAATATCTGATTCAACGCTATAGAATTTCAACGGTTCTGAATGCAGGGTTAACTGATGTCAGCGATCGCCTTCCCCCTGACAAACAAGATAACCATGTTCTGGCAATGGGTGTATCCAAAGGATTTTCGGGGTTTAATCCCTTGTCTAATGTGCCACAAGAATTAGATGCGATTGTTCAGCAGTCAGGAAATGAACAGGTCGGTATTTTTCCAGGCTTGAAGTTGCTTAACGAAGCTTTCGATTTCCGAGCTTTGCGAGATAATTTAACAGGCAATAAGATACTACACATCGCCACTCACGGCAAATTTGAAGCAGGTCGTCCTGAAAATTCCTTTCTTCTCTCCGGCACTGGGGATAAATTAACAGTTGAACAAATTCAAAATCTGCAAAATTATATGAAGGATACCCATTTAGTAGTGCTTTCTGCCTGTGAAACTGCTCTAGGTGGTGTAGATGCTGATGGGATTGAGATGTCTGGCATTAGCTTCTATTTTCTCACCAACGGAGCTAAGGCGGTGATTGCTTCCCTTTGGCTAGTTAATGATGCCAGCACTAGCCAACTGATGCAACAATTTTACCAGAATCTTTCTACTGGCAAGATGACCAAAGCTGAAGCACTCCGGCAAGCTCAGATCACTATGATCACAGGTAAAAACCTAAGCAGCGATACCCAGGATCAGAGAAGTAGCGTGAAGTTTACACCAGGGACAAGCGAACAATCTGCACCCATCTCTCGCAATCTCAGCCATCCTTACTACTGGGCACCATTTATTCTCATTGGCAATGGATTGTAGATTATGTCCCAATCAAACATGTCTACAACAACTCTAGAACAGGCAATTGAACAGTATGCTACTGTTTTACAAAGATTGGTGCAAAAGACAAAGCCAGCAACGCCATCTGCTGTGAGTCCCACTAAATCTGAGGATGCCGAACAGCCTGCTGATACCAAGTTACATTTCAATGTAGAAGCTAAGACACCAAACACAGGTAATTCATCAGATGTGGTATCGTCAATAACACCTGTAAATATAACTGTGGCTGAGAATCAATCTATTCCTGCTCTTGTATTGGAAGTGCTGACTAAGCGCGATCGCGTACAGGCTGTACTAGAAATCATCAAAAACTCACCAGAATTAGCCCCTCCCTCTGGCGAAAGCTTAGAAAAACTTAGCCACCTTGATGAAACCTTGAGAAAACAAGCAGGAGCGATCGCACCTTTTACCCAATCTGCTGATTGGAGAGCCAGCTTTAGCCCCAAAGAAACCTATTGGTGGTGGTTTCTCAAAGCTCCCACAACGCCCTGGAGCGATCGCCTCGATTGGCTATGGAGTGCTGTTTCTGTTACCCTCCTCACTGTTTCTCTGGGCTTAATGGGTGATATTGCCCCCCGCTTTATCACAGGTGGCCCCGATTCCTTTGGAGCCTTTACAGTCAGTGCCCAAAGCATTCTCACTCTTTTAGTAGCAGGTGGCGCACTGACAAAAGCTGGACAAGAAGCCCTAAAAAGCTTTCTCAAAGCTATTAATATCCCAGAAAAGTATTGGCATGAACTAGGTGCATTCGGTTCTTTACTACTAGTATGTATCTTCTTTAGTCTTCGCCAATCTTTACCACAAATTGGTACAACTTTTTATACAAATCCCGGAATTGAAAGTCGTAGAGATGGTGATTGGAGTAGCGCTGAAGAACAATTTAAACGAGCAATTCAACTCAATGCTGATGATGCTCAAGCACATTTCCAATTGGGCTTACTTTATGAGGACTTACAACTTATAGATCAAGCTCGCCCCCAATATCAACTAGCTATCCAAGGGGGTATTCCTGCGGCTACCAATAATTTGGCACGACTCAACATTATGAAAAAAGAGTATATTGCTGCGGTTTCTTTATTACTCAAAGCATTAGATACAGATAAAAAACAGCCTTTAGATGCGAAAACTAAATACGCAGTTCTCAAAAATCTTGGTTGGGCAAGGCTCAAGCAGGGAAACCACCCAGATGCAGAAGCAAAGTTATTAGAAGCAATTAACTTAAAATCTCATATTAAGCCTAAGCTAGAAAATTATGAAATTGCTGCTCCTCATTGCATCCTTGCACAAGTAATGGAAGCTCAGAAAGAGAAGAAAGCAGCACTGACAGAGTGGAAAACTTGCAATCAGTATGCCAACATTACCATTCCTGAACAAGATGAATGGGCTGCGATCGCTCAAAAGCGCTTAATACCATAGGGGATAGGTAAATGATTCATATTGGGAAAACGCCGAAATTTATAGTCTTGGCATTTGCAATCATCATGCTACCCTTATCTGCGATTGCCCAAACTGCCCGCATCCAATCTATTTCTGGCACAGGCAAAGTGAGAGTCCAACGCGAAAAACGAACGAATTGGCTCCCTGTTCGCCCTGCAACGGAATTATATCAAGGCGATCAAATTTTTCTCGACAAAGGAGTTAGAGTTTATCTCCAATGTCCTGGAGTAAGTAATCCTGTACTTGTGAGAACAGGCGTAGTATCAGGTATGGGTTCGCTTTGTATTAACTGGGCAAATACAGAGTCTAGAGGTTCTCAAGCTGCGGAAACATTGGGTGGAGTTAATGCTTCTATTCCCTATCTAATTTTTCCCCGCCATGCTCTGTTGCTGAGTGCTACTCCCTTACTTCGCTGGAACCTAGTATCTGGAGTCACAGAGTACAGCATCGAGGTAACAGGGCCAAAAGGTTTAATGTGGAGAACCAAAACCAAGGCAAATCAGATAATTTATGCTGGTAAAGCTTTAGAAGCTGGGATACCTTATTCTATGATTGTACGCACCAATACTGGAAAATCTTCTCAGGAAGATAGTAGCCCCAATCGTGAGCAAAAGGCTTCTAACCTAGAGTTTGTTATTCTACATCAATCTGAAGCCGCTTCAGTAAAAGCTCAAGCTGCCAAAATTTCTCCCACACCTTTGACTAACGAAGCTTCTGCTTTAAGTTTGACGAATTTTTACGGTAACTATGTTTTGCCTGAATCTGTTATTTCAGCCTATAAATTGCCTGCCAATGTCTACAAAACCTATAGCTTAACTAGCGAAGCGATAGCGATTTTAGAATCTTTGATTCAACGAGGAAAGCAATCGCCCTTAATTCACCGTACTTTAGGCGATCTCTACTGGCAAACTGGGCTTTTTCGTCTAGCAGAAGCCCATTATCTCAAAGCAATCGACTCAGTTCAGGGATTAGAAGATATGGAAGATTGGACACTAGCTCAGTATAGTTTAGGGCAAATATATGCAGCGATTAACTATCCTAAGCAAGCGTTGGAACATTATAGTCAAGCAAGAGTAGGCTATATTTTCCTTGGAGATTCAGGACGTGCAGATGTTCTCCAACGCCGGATAGAAAGACTCAAAAAAACCGCAGTTAATTCAGCAAATGTAAAAAATTAGGTTGGTTTTCAATTGTACAGACTTGGCAAGTTTGACTAAATGCCAAGATTAACACTAGAACAGTTAAACGAGATTGCCAAGCCATTGAATTGTTCAACTGGTGAGCTTTGAGAATCTGAACTAGATGATAGTGATGGGAAGGAATTTTCTATTGTAGATATAGAGTGAGTGCGATCGCGCTTTATCTTCTCAGCCAAAAGCTCAATTGCCTGACACAGACGAGTACTTATACTTATGTGACAGTTTCCAACTTTATTATTTGCAGCGAAGGCCAGATAAAAGACAAATTGGATTAGAGTTTCCAACTTTATTTTTTCAAGCCTGTTCGATATCAAACAGAAAATCAAGGCTTTTAGCCATTCTGAGTATCCAACTATATTCTCGTTGTACAAGGTTTTCATCAAAGATTTGGGTTTGGGGACATAATGCTTTCTCTAAAAGCCCATGAACTATCGCCAATACTGGACTCTTTTTCAGAAAACGCTCAAGAGCTAGTTCTGATGATATAGCTCAATGCGATCGCCTCCGGTGGGCGGTTACGCGATCGCAAAAAGTCTTGCTAAATAATTGTAATAATATTTAATATGAGTCTAGGTTGTGTAATTTAGATTAACTATTGCAGAGAAATTCTCTCAGACTGAGTAAAATGACAAATACAACGAGGCAACTATTTTATGGATTAGTTACCCTAGAACTGGAGACTATGTTTTCAGTCCTGAGTTACTTCTGTATTTTGCCTCTGAGGCATATTAATTTAGACCACACCAAATCCTTCATTAAGAGCTCCCACTAATCATAATGGCTGTGATTGAGAAGAAAAGAACTCGCGATCTGCCCCAAATTAACGAACGAATTCGCTTCCCGAAAATTCGGGTCATTGACACTGACGGTGCCCAACTGGGAATTATGCCCCCACTGGAAGCACTACAACTAGCAGAAGAAAAAGAGCTAGATTTGGTGCTAATCAGCGATAAAGCTGATCCGCCAGTTTGTCGGATTATGGACTACGGGAAATACAAGTTTGAGCAGGAAAAAAAGGCGCGGGAAGCCCGGAAAAAACAGCACACGGCTGATGTCAAAGAAGTTAAAATGCGCTACAAAATAGAAGAACACGACTACAACGTGCGTGTTAAGCAAGCAGAGCGCTTTTTGAAAGATGGCGATAAAGTCAAAGCAACTGTGATGTTCCGGGGTCGAGAAATTCAACACAGCGACCTAGCAGAAGATTTGCTTAAGCGAATGGCAACGGATTTAGAGCCTTTTGGTGAGCTTCAACAAGCGCCTAAAAAAGAAGGACGAAACATGATGATGCTCATCTCGCCTAAAAAATAATTCTCTAACTGTTTAATAGACCAAGTTTGAAAATCCCCTGACTAGAAGTCGGGGGATTTTTTCATCTTTCATTTGGATGCAGCACCCAAAGCTCTAAGCTCGTTTAAATTTATCTAAAATCGATAGTCCTGAACGCTGAATGGGAAACATAATACTCAGTTGCTCAGGACTTTTGCTATTTCCAGGGAATGGGGGACAAGGAGGTATATTTCTTTCCCCTCTGCCCCTCTGCCCCCTGCTCCCCTGCCTCCCCATTGCGCGGTGATACTACCAGAAAATAAAACTGCATGGAACTGAAAAATCACTGGTTGACTGCAAATAAAGTTGCTTTACCACGACTACTACAGTGGGTGAATCTCCGACCAGAGGAGAGCGAACGAACCCAGATAATGTTTCTTTTTTACACAATTGTCTGTGTAGGATTGCGGTGGGCAGAAGACAGTACGGTGGCGCTGTTTTTGGATGAATATGGAACTCACCTGCTGCCGTGGATGTATATTGCTAGTGCGGTAATGAGCGCCGGACTGGTTTTTTTATACTCTTGGCTGCAAAAGATTTTTCCCTTACGTCGGGTAATTGTGGCGATCGCACCTTGCATGTTGATGCCATTAGTTTTATTAGTTGTATTACGTTGGGGATCGCATTTTTCCTACCTGGCAGTGATTTCGGCATTTCTGCTGCGGCTTTGGGTAGATGCACTTTATGTGGTAAATGACCTCAATACTTCCATTGTCGCCAACCAAATATTTAATATTCGAGAGATTAAACGGACTTACCCACTGGTGAGTAGTGGGCTTTTAGTAGCAGATGTGATCAGTGGCTTTAGTTTGCCTTGGCTAGTGCAATACACCACGTTGAATAAGATCATCCTCATCGCCTGTATCGTGATTTTATTAGGATCGGCGATTCTATTTTATTTAACTCATCACTATCGAGCAGCTTTTCCTGAAACCCCACAAAGACTAGTTACTGAACAACAAGCTTCACGAGAGCGTTTCATTAAAAGTCCCCTGAAGCGTTACGTCTGGCAGTTGTTTGCCTTTGTGGGATTGTTGCAAGTTATTGGGTTGTTAATAGATTTTCAGTATCTGCGCGAACTCCAATCCAATTTGAGCGACCGAGAACTTGCGAGCTTTTTGGGTCTTTTTGGTGGGATGTTGGGACTGTGTGAGTTGTTGTTGCAGTGGTTTTTTTCTAGCCGACTCATCGAACGCATGGGGGTATTTTTCACTGCGACGCTTTTACCAATCACCGTCGGCTTTTCACTCCCAGGGGTGCTGGTATTGCTGCATTTAATTCCAGCCATCCAATCGCAAAGCTTTTTCTGGGGTTTAATAATTGTCAAATTCTGCGATGAACTTCTCCGCTACACCTTTGTTATGAGTAGCGGCCCCATCCTGTATCAACCGATTCCAGAGACAATTCGCAGCCGGATGCAGACTTTATCTGGTGGAACCGCCGAAGCGATCGCCACAGGTTTGACAGGAGCGCTAATTTTTGTAACTATCTTGTTTTGTGGGCGGTTTGTACCCGAACCACTACAAAAATGGGTGTTGGTAGCAGAAACAATGCTGATAACTGGCACTTGTTTAACAGTAGTTTGGGAATTGCGATCGCGCTATGTGGAACTGTTAGTCTTGAGTGTAGCGCGGGGTCACTTGAGTGCAAGCAATGTCGGCTTGCGATTTTTCAAACAGGGTGTAGTCAAAGCTTTAGCAGAAAAAGGTAGTGAGGCTGATAAACGCTCCTGCATTGAACTTTTAGCCCAAATTGACTCTCAAGGAGCGGCGGAAGTTTTAGCCCCGCTACTAGTGAAGTTAACCCCAGATTTGCAGCGCCAAAGTTTGGAAGTGATGCTGATGGGAGGTGTAAATCCGGTTTATCTAGCCGCCATCCGTCCTTTGTTAGAAGAATCTCAAGAAACGAACCCCGAAGTTTTTGCCTTAGCGCTGCGTTACGTTTGGCTGGCTGAACCAAATCCCAATTTAAGCCTCCTAGAAGAATACCTGAACCCCCGGCAAAACTCACTCATCCGCGCCACCGCCGCCGCTTTAGTCTTACGCCAAGGAACGCCCATGCAAAAGGTAGCAGCTACCCAAACCATGCGCCGGATGCTGACTCATAAGCAAGAACGGGAACGGGTGAATGGAGTCAGAGCGCTCAGAGAAGCAGTTTATTTGCAGGCATTGCGGATTCATATCCCGAATTTATTACAAGATGAGTCGTTACGGGTGCGCTGTGCCGTATTAGAAATGATTTCAGCCACCCATTTAGAAGAGTATTATTCGGCACTGATTGCAGCCCTTTATTACAAATCAACCCGCAGTACAGCCATGTCAGCTCTAGTGCGACTAGAAAATGAAGCTTTAGAAATGCTGTTGCGGTTGGCTACCAATATTTACAAACCAGAAGTAGTGCGGATGTACGCTTGGCGTACCATTGCTCAAGTCGGTACTCAGCAAGCATTGGAAACTTTATGGGAGAACTTGGAAATATCCTGGGGTACTACTAGGGATCATATTCTCCGCAGCTTACTAAAAATCCACAAACAACCAGGAATTAAAGGTTTAGTAGATCGATTTTATGAAAGTCGGGTAGAAAATTTAATTAAGCAGGAATTAAAATTTTTAGGTGAAATTTACGCTGCATATATCGACTTCCAAACACTAGACCAAAAAGAAAATTATCAATCCAATCAGAGGATTGTAATTGTCTCGGAATTATTGCAACGTGCCCTTCTAGAATTGGAATTGGATGTGAAAGAGCGGCTGCTACTATTACTGAAACTGCTTTACTCACCAGAAAAAATGCAGGCAGCATCCTTCAATCTGCGATCGCTCTCAGTGGTAAACTTAGCCAGAGGGTTAGAAATCTTAGAGCATACCGTAACTTTATCTTCAAAGTCTTTATTGCTGAATATTTTAGATAACCGACCACAGGCAGAAAAATTGCAATATCTTGTCGAAGCCAAGATCGTAGAATATGAGAACATGGTAGTTAGCGATCGCCTGCACAGATTGCTGATGTTAGGTAATTTCCTTTCTGACTGGTGTCTAGCTTGCTGTTTTCATTATGCTCAAGTAAGTCGCATCCGACTGACCAGTTCTGAGATACTAGTGAGTTTGCGTCATCCCACCGGCTTTGTCAGAGAAGCTGCGATCGCATATTTAAATATGGTTTCATATCGCGTTCTCCTGCAAATCCTCCCCCAGTTACAAAAAGATCCACATCCTTTGGTGTCCGCTCAAGTTAAAGAGTTACTCGAAAAATACCAATTCAAAAATTACAATTAAAAAACCTCCGCGTGAATAATCTTGTGATTTCTATTGCTGCTAAAGGATTTCAAATAAAAAATATCTAATAACTGTGCAAGCTATTCTTAAGCAGAGGGAGCAGAATTACAGCTATTTTCAGGTAAATAGACCACGCGGTAAGGGCACAACAATGCTGTGCCCTTACGATGATGTGGTTCAAATACATGAAAATTGCCCTAATGACAAATGACAAATGACTATTTGTTAACCTGTAAACTGAAGTAAAAATTCAAAAAATATCAGAAATCATGTACGTACTCATCGGTGGAGCAGGCTTAGTCGGCTTAAGTTTAGCGCAAAAACTAGTAGAACTAGGGCATACTGTTGGCGTAATTGATGTTGACCCTATCGCTTGCCGCTATGCCCGCGAACAAGTGGGAGCAATGGCCTTTGAAGGCAGTGCTGTGAGTACAGAAGTATTGTTAGAAGCTGGGATTCGCAAAGCTGGTTCCTTGGCAGCAGTCCTCAGAAGTGATGCCTTAAATTTGGCAATGGTAACTCTTGCTAAACACTACGGCGTCACCCATATTTTGAGTCGAATGCGTCACCCCGACTTTGCCGAACCACTGCGGATAGCTGGAGCCAACCATATTATCAGTACTGTTGAACTATCAGTTTCAACAATGGTGAACGCTATTGAGTATCCGCAAGTGGAATCAATGATGCATTTTGAGCAGGGACAGATTGAGGTTCTGAAACTTTCCATACCCAACAATTGTTATGTTGCTGGCCGTAGCGTTGCCGAAATTGCTCAAGATTCCCAATTCCCTACTGGTTCGCTAATTATTGGCTATCAATCCCATCCCCACGAAGATTTGATGATTCCTAATGGCAGTACAATACTGGAACCTCATTCAACTGTGCTGATTGTGACTAAACCAGGATCTTTACATCAAGTCATTGATTTTATTCAACAAAGATGTTGAGCGCAGTTACTAGCTAAACTGCTTATTTGGCGGAGTTAGCTACACATATATAAAAAATTAGTGTAAATAGTTTTAATGAAGCTGTATAAATATATTTATTTAGCGATCGCTGTTATTATTCTTGCATCTTGTCAATCAACACCCAAATCACAACCCAATGCCATTCCAGCAACCCCATTGCAAAAAACAGTGACGCTGGATAAGAATTTTAAGATAGCCAGCGGTGAAACTCTTTATGTTCCGGTCTACTCTCATATCTATCATCACAATCGTCAAGAGATTTTTGAGTTAGCAGTTACGCTTAGTATTCGGAATACAGATTTGACTAATCCGATTATTGTTACTTCTGTGCGCTACTATAACTCAGAAGGGAAATTAGTTAAGCAGTATTTAGAGCGCCCTATTCAACTTGATGCACTAGCTTCAACAGATTTTTTTATCAATAGAAATGACACCAGTGGAGGTTTAGGCGCCAACTTCATTGTCGAGTGGGTAGCCCAAACAGAAATATCCGAACCGATAGTAGAGGCAGTCATGATTGGTACTGACTTTCAACAAGGAATTTCTTTTATCAGTCCTAGTAGAGTAATTAAAAATCAAAATAACTATAAGCGATCGCCTTTAAAATAGAAATTTTAAAAAGCTAATTTATCATTTCCTCCTTCATTTCCTCGTTCCCATGCGGAGCATGGGAATGCATTCATTGAGTCTCTGACTCAATCTTTAGCTGGAGGCAACAGAATCCTAATCAGCCAAAACTCAGAGGTTCATCAACGAAGCTCAAAGGTTCAGCGACAAAGCTCAGAGGTTCAGCGACAAAGCTCAAAGGTTCAGCGACAAAGCTCAGAGGTTCATCAACGAAGCTCA
>NZ_JAVRCE010000021.1:0-82793 GCF_034530915.1 Nostoc sp. DedQUE09 | reverse complement strand
GCGACAAAGCTCAGAGGTTCATCAACGAAGCTCAGAGGTTCATTCACAAAGCTCAGAGGTTCAGCGACAAAGCTCAGAGGTTTATCAACGAAGCTCAGAGGTTCAGCGACAAAGCTCAGAGGTTCATCAACGAAGCTTAGACTATCCCCCATGCCCAATGCCCTATATTTAATCATCTTCTAATTTCAACAATTGTTCATCAAGAGTTTGTATCCGTCCGCGCACAATTTCTTCTGAGAGAATTCGCTTCCGCATTGCCTCATTGAGCGCTCCTTTTTCTGCCAGCAGTAAACGTCGACGAATGGCTTCAAGCTTACTGCTCTTCCCACTTCCACCTTCCACCTCATCAGGGCGACGATTATATAGTTCCCGTAATGTTTTTTCTGCACCGGCAATTCGTACCTGATAAGCTGAACGCATCTCTTCATAAACGGCTTTTGGTAATACCCCTGATTTCAACAGGCTATCTAATTCATCTTGTGCCGCCTTACCCGTCATCAATTGGGCTTGTAATTCTTCAACCTGTTGTTGAACTTCGGAAAATTTAGATAATTTTAAGCGTTTTACCACCCAAGGCAAACTTAAACCCTGTCCGACTAACGACACCACCACACAGCCGAAGACTATAGCTATCAGGACCTCTCGCCCAGGCAGTGTAGTAGGTAAGCTCAATGCCAGAGCCATTGAGAGTGAACCTTTGATGTTGCCTAAAAACAGTAAATGTTGCCAGCGCAGCGGAATTGGGCGGTCAATCCAACGAACTAATGCTAGCAGTGGATAGACTGTAAGAACTCGCCCGACTTGATAAGCTAAAACTGCAAGTAGAATTGCAGGTAAAGTTTTCCAAAGCGTTACCAAGTTTATTTCTACACCAATCAACAGAAAAATAAAGGTGTTGACAGTAAAACTGGCATATTCCCAAAAACTCAATAAAGTGATGCGGCTAGAAGCAGAAGTATTGCGAGAAAGCCCTAAATTCCCAAAAATTAATCCAGCAACAACTACAGCCACAGGGCCTGATACACCGAGAAATTGCCCAACCTGAAAAGTTCCTAATGCAACTGCAACTGTCAGTAAAAGACTGCTAAGAGCGTCATCTAAACGGGCGAATACAGGTATACTCAAGTAGCCCAAGACTAACCCTACAACGCAGCCACCTAGAGAGATAAATAGCAGTTGTTGGATTCCCTCTATAAATGTGAGTGAGCCTGTTGAATATACTTGCACGATCAAGTTGAAGGAAACTAAGGCAGCGGCATCATTGAATAAAGTTTCCCCTTCAACGATAGTGGAAAGCCGCGAGGGTACTGGTATATCCTTAAATACAGCAATCATGGAAACAGTATCAGTGTTTGCCAGAATTACTCCGACAAATAATGCAGGTATCCAACTCAGTCCCAGGACAAATTTCAACAGGACGGCAATAATCGCACTGGAAATCACAGCCCCTGGTCCAGCTAGTAAGGCAATTGGTTTAAAGGTGCTGCGTAAGCGGCTGACATCTGTATTAATACCAGCTTCAAAGATGAGAATTGGTAAGAAAAGATCCAAAACAAGGGTTGGACTTAAACCAATCCGACGAGACAATAACTCAGTGATGGGCAAACCTGCTATTACTAAACCCGTAACATAAGGAATTCCCAACCGTCGGGACAACAAAGCTACACCTGTAGCCAGAACCAAGAGAATAATTGAAACTTTGACTAATTCGGTAACATCCACTATTACGTTTTGGAAAGTTAGTTTGGCTTGACTGATAGATTCTCTCCTCATTCACGCCAAATTAGCAAGTTAAGTCTGCAAAAAAAAGCCGGGTTTTTTCGCTATCAAGCCTAAAAAACCCAGCTTTCTGTCATATCCGAATGGCACTAAGATATCGGTAAATCCACTATTGATAAGGTTTTTGGGTGTGGGGTGTAGTGACGTTCGCGCCAGCGTTGCGTAGCAAAGAAATCTATTAATGTTCGCACTTGTTTTTAATTTTCTTGATTTTCTCCTACACCCTACCCCCTACCCCCTATACCCTGCCCTGACCAGGTTTCACGTTTTCTTTGTGCCATTCCTGTTATATTCTTACTCGAACCCGGTAACTCCCGGAATCTCAAGGACAAAATCTGCGCCATATACAGATGCAGGAGTCTGGAATCCTACCTTAACTTCGCCTTTAATTACCCGTTTGATCACTGCTACAGCCGCCAATGCCGTAAAATCGTATGCTTCCGGCCCTAAGAGCTTCGCAGTTACTTGTTGACCAGTTTCATCCTCAGCAATACCAATTACTCTAACTTGCCCCTTGGCTCTTTCTGCTGCCGTTGGCCCAGTGGGTAGAGTTTTAATTAGACTTGCTAAAGCATTTTGGAATAGAGACGAGTTAAATAACCATCCCGAATACTGACTCGACTCCATCAGAAAGCGCACAGGATTAGGAAATACGGTATAAACCTCAATATTGGGAATACCCGTACTTTGGAAAGCAGTGAAAATATCAGCACGCCAAGGGTTTGTTACTGCTGTCACCGGGCCATAACCAAAATCAACTTTACGTCTTTTCGATGCTGGGCGAGATGGGATGAGCTTACCTGCTTCTCGGACTACCCCGATATGATGTAAAGTTGGCAGTACTGTATTTGCAGTTCCCTGAGATACACCCCCCACTGTTTCATAGATTAAAATCAGTCGCGTTGCAATTGCTAACTTCTGTTTGAGGTAAGCAGCTACACAATCAGTAGGGACAACTCCAAATCCCACACCAGGGAGAAGCATTATCCCTGCACTTTTAGCCTCCGCATCTCGTGCCTGTAGCGCCTGAAATTCAGGTACTTCGCCAGCGATGTCTAAATAATGAGTTTTAGTTTGCAGGCAAGCATCGACAAGTGGCTTTGAGGTTTTGGAGAAAGGCCCAGAGCAATTGATGACAGCAATTATATCCTCAAGAGAGCGAGCGATCGCTTGCGGATCGTCTAAGCCAAAAACCTGAAAGTCCAAACTTAATTCATTGGCTACAGCTGCTAGTGAACTTTGATTACGTCCAGCTAAAATTAATTCCAGTCCGTTATTTTTAGCAGATTCAGCAATGAGTTTTCCAGCATAGCCAGTTGCACCATACAATAACACCCTTGATGTCATTATTATCACCAACTAGGAATTAATTGTTCGCAATCTGCTGCCATAACCTGACTTCAGGTGGTTCAACTAAAAATTGTCCTGATTTTTCCCCTAAAGCTTTAATATACGGCTGCTCTAGGTGTTGAGCTAAAATTTCTTGGTTGACCCAGTTTTCATGTAACAGAAACAAAGATGGGTCGTCAACAGATTGGTGCAAATCGTAATTAATACAACCTTCTTCTGTAAGAGTGAGAGCTATTACAGGTTGAAATTCCTGCTTAAAATTGTCTTCCAAACCTGGCTTCACTTTTAATCGAGCGGTGACGGTTATTTTCTGATTTGACATTGTGATTCCTCTTTTTTACTAAAACTAATTCAAGTATTAATGCTATTAATAATTTCCGAAGGCTTGAAGTAGTTATAAGGTATGGGACGAGTTTGATTTCTAATGTCTATTTGCCGTTCTATTTCATGCAAATTCTGTTGAAATTGCACCACAATTTCCTGCGCCAACGGGTCGGCAAACTCCTCATCATAAAAACCCAATTTGTCATAGTGGTACGATGTTAAAATCTCAGTCCACATCACCTGGTCGGCAGCTTGTTTAAAGGGAGGAAGTATCTTCATAATAGTTTCCAAATCCACACCTTTAGTTTCTGGAATTGGGTGGTAGGCTGCATAGGGCATATTGGGTACAAAAGCCATATATTCGTACTGAGAAAAATTCAAAGCAGAGTGTAGAGGAGCGCAAGTGAATACTACCACACTGATGATTTCAATCAGTTGTTCTAGAGTCTCAATCTTGGCTGGCATTCCCTTGACTCTACCACCATCTTGAGCCACTAATTCTCTAGCCCAATTTTGCAACTCATAGTCGTCACTGATATCCTGTGAGGTTTTGTAATAGAGTTGCAAGTATTCAGCCACAAACTTTTCGACAGCATTCCAAATTAATATGCCATCGTCCCGGAAAGGAAAGTGCGGTAAAATTTCTGGATCGTCTGTTTGACGACTTTTTATTAACCGAGGGAAGGTAAATTTTTCCACACTCCATTCTTCATAAACCTTCGCTACAAATCCAAGAGACTCCGCCAATGAACCTGCCATAAACTCATCAACTGGGCCTCCAGGCTGTAAAAACTGAGTGCGTCCCAAATCGTTATCAAATAGCATGAAACGGAAGTGGGGTTTTAACAGTAAAGCGATGGGATGATTTTCTGCTAGTTGGCGCGCAGTTACAATCGCAAAGGGAGCCATAACTGCATGGGTATAGGCGAAATGACTGCCTAATTCTTGATGGTTGCCATCAGCAATTTGAACGCAGGTTTTTGCTAAAAACCAATCTAAATGGGGGTCATCTGGTGTATAAATAACGCTTTTTGCACCAGAGTCATGATTAATCTGAATGGCAACAGGTACTAGAGAACCACCATTAGGACTATCATTATTTTGCCAATAAAATAGAGCTTGTGGCTTGGGAAGGTACTTTTTAACATTATCGTAGACACCACCTTTAATATTAGATAACAAAGGATAATCTAAGAAATACAGCTTGCCTTCCTTAAGTGCTTTTTCCAAAGTAAATTCTGTACCTGCAACCTTCTGAAAATGTTCATCCGTGACAGCAAAATTATCAGGTAATACATCAATTTTTTGGATAGCTAATGGGTTCGCTCCAGAGAGTCGTTGTTCTGCAAAACAAGAGTCTGTTTTGTAATTTTTTATAACATCGGGTTTTGGTAGGAGTGATAAAAGTTCTTCATATTCTTCCAATTCATCCAATGGATCTAAGAAGTTTCTGGCTTTAGCAGCTAGCATATTTGGTGCAAGGCTTGCCATACTTGCCAAACGTTTAGCAGTATATTCTGCCGAGAATATTTCTTTATGAGGAACTTTATCAATTACTGGTAGAGGAGCTAGATAATCGTAATTAAACTTGTACTCTTCTCGATTTTTATCTAGCCAATTGATTCGGACATTAACATCAGGATCTTTTTGTGGTAAATATGGTTTCACGATGATCTCCAATTCTATTTTTGAGCGGTTGCTAGTAAATGATTAACGTCAGGATTTAGCAAACAAGCTTCATTACAGAGTTTTCAGATACTCAATCAAAGCTTTTTTATTCTCATCAGATAAATCAGTGCCATAAATATGTCCCTGATTTGAATTAGCAGTTACCTTGGTATCGTATTTAAAACCTATAGCTTTGGCTTCATCTCCCTCAGTAATAAAACCAACTTTTTTCGGGTCGTAGACATCATATCCCCGATAGAAAACTTGAGGACGATTCTCTGGTTTCTCGAACAAATCTTGTAGAGATGGGACTGAACCATTATGTAAATATGGCGCTCTTAACCATAAGCCATCTAGGGAAACGGATACATACCCATTGGTTTTACGTAAGTTTTTGAAGTCCCAAGGGTAGCCATCACCAAAATGATTGTAAGTATCTGCTCCTTCTTGCGTCCACATATCTAACCGATGGCGGTCAGTTCCTACTTCTTCCACAGGGATAACAGTACCTGTTCTTTCCCCACCAAACGCGTGACAAGATGCACAAGTATTAGCAAAAATTTGGCTTCCTTTTGCAGCCACTTGCTCATCAATAGCAAATGGATATTTAGGAGGTGGTAGTTCTTGAATAAAATCTTCTACTCGTTGTAAATTGGCTACAGGAAGTGATTTTTTGGTAGCACCATCACCAATTGCTCCAGTTTGAACAGTTTCTGTTAGTGAAGTTTCTAACCCATCCCAATGAAGTGCAAACCCTTTGTGCATCTTTTGATTCCAAAGAGGCATCATATCAGAGTTGCCAATAGTGTTATCTTTAGGCAACTTTAAAGTATTGAATTTAACCGGATTAAAAGGATCAATTCGACCAGGCCCCCAGTTAGGACGAGAATCTGTCCAACTATAGTCTTCTTTTTGTTGCAGCAGTGCTTTCTTAGTTTGAGGAATTAGCAGATAGCGATAAAGTAAATTTTCTAACCAGGAAAGGTTGTAATTATATTTGATTTCGTCAAGGATATAATCTGCTGTAAATCTAGGATCGCCAGCAGTTGCACTCAAAAATCGTAAATAGCCTTGCGAATCAAATTTATTAGCAGGAGCCGCAGCCACAATTGTGGGTTTATCTTTCTCTGTTTTTCTATAGGTGGCAGTATGGCAAACAGCGCAAGTTATACCGACGCGAGGGAAGCCAATGGTTTTTTTCGTAAACCCAACTGGCATTTCTTTACCCTCTTCCCATGTGATTCCCAAGGAAGTATAACCACCTGGCCCTGGTAATTTATCAGGGAATATTCGTGGTAGTACCAGCCAAATCCAATAGGGAACACCTTGTGCTTCTTCTGTGCCAATAGAACCATATTTAAAGTGTTCTTCAGGCGATTCATAATATGTGGGAACCTCTCGAAAAAGGTTGTACCATCCCACATACCCAACTACACCAGCTAAAACGATCGCAATTAAAACTATGCTTGTGATTACCCTACCTATTTTATTTTTAAGTATTGTCATGGCACTCTTTTGCTCCTTTGCAGAAGAATCTGTTTGTAGTGCAGGAATATATCTACACTAAGCTAGGGATAAAATTAAGATAATTGCTTCACTGGAATTGCAGCGATTGCATTTTGCTACGCATTGCTAGGGTTAGAAGAATTAGTTCCGCTAATCCAAAAAACAGGTCTACAAAGGCAATGGATAAAAATCCTTTATCTTGTCCAAAGAAAAGTACTGCACAAATGAAAAATGTTGATCCAAAAGCTCTTGAAGGAAATATTGATATCCAGGCAGTTGCCTGATATCGGTACGGATCAAGTGCCCCAGGAATATAAAATGCACTAATAATAAACAACAGCATTCCCGCAGCACGAACCCAGATAATTGGCTCTGGTATATGCATTTTCAGGAACGTCAGCATTAATTCTGGAAAGAAGCAAGAAGGAATGACAAAAAGCATATTAACAATAATGCCAAGCCAAGTAACGCGACTAAACCATTTAGCGTAATTATTCATTTTTTCTCCTTTTAAAGCTTTTTCATGTATTCAACTAGGGCATTTTTATCTTCTGTAGGAAGATCGGTTCCATATAAATGACCACTGTTACTATTTCCAGGTTTTGTGGTATCGAACTTAAAGTATTGCTTACCGTTTTCTACACCGACATCAGATACAAAGCCAACTTTTGCTCTGTCAATGACATCGTAGCCACGATAGAATTCTTTAGGTCTATTTTCTGGTGTTTCTAGTAAATCCCGTAAGGTGGGGACTGAGCCATTGTGCAGATAAGGGCCACGTAACCAAACACCATCAAGGGGCATATTTGCATAGCCATTAGTCTTACGGAAATTCTTAAAGCGCCACGGATACCCTGTATACAGAGTATTTTGGTTAGACATCGTTTTGTAGGTATATGAGTCGAGACGATGAGGGTCTGTACCAATTTCTTGAATTGGGACAACTTTGCCTGTATATGCACCACCAAAAGCGTGACAACTAGCACAATTACTTTCAAAAAGCTGTTCTCCCTTCGCTGCTATAGTTTCGTTAACTTCGTAGGGATATTTTGGTGGTGGTAGTTCCCAAAGCCAATCAGCAACTCTCTGAATTCGAGGCAAATCAATCGTTGTGGGTGTGACTCCAGCGCCTAAAGCTGCACTTTTATTTCGTTCATCAACGGAAGTGTTATTACCATCCCAATGTAACTGCAATCCCTCACGGGGTTTTTGATTCCAAACGGAAGGGAAATCAGAAGTACCAATCAGTTCATCCTCACGCAATTTATCCATTGGGAAATGAAATTGAATTGCTTTATAAGGATTAAAAGTATCTACTCTTCCTGGCCCCCAATCTGGTTGTTTTTCAACGAAATTTAGTCGAGAACCCTGATTAATTAGTGCATCTCTGGTTTGAGGAATTGCAATGAAGCGATAAAGTAATTTTTCAATGGGATTAAGACCACCACTGATTTTTTCAATTTCTGGCAACATCCGGTTAGCAGTAAAGCGCTCATCTACACCAACTGCTGATAAGAATTTGATATATCCCTGCAAATTAACTACATTAGCAGGCATTGCCGTGATGACTTGATGTTCGCTATTGGGAGTATTTCGCAGCGTTCCTGTATGACATACAGCACAATTCAAGCTAACTCTATCGATAAAGACTCGTCGTTGCGAAAAACCTATAGGTAAATCTTTGTTAGGTTCTTTGATAAATCCCAAAGAAGTATAACCTTTTCCAGGTAATTTATCTGGGAATAATTCTGGTAAAACTTTCCAAATCCAGTAAGGGATGCCATTGACTGGTTCGCTGCCGATTGAACCATATTTAAAGTGGTTTTCAATATCAGCATAATCCACTGGGGAGTTGGACAAAACAGGCCAAAGGAAAAATACTGCTACTGCTACAATACCTACAATCACAACCCAAATCCGCTGGAAGATTCCCTTGATTGAGGTTGGAAGTAGGGTAGGGTTTGTTTGTTCAGTCATGAAACACTCCCCATTTTTTCGAGATTATTTCTAAGCGAGATTGTCGATGTGATACGCATCGCTTTTTATCTAGATAAATTTGCAAACTGAGTTTCATGAAAGACTGACATTACTTCTTCCATCATCTCTTCATAACTATTGAAGCGATCCTGCTCGTAACAACCCAAAGGATTTTCAATTACATTCAGCAGACATTTATTGCAATAAGTACAGGGTTTATCTGCCAGGTCTTTACCTGCTTGAAAAGATTTAACTAGGTCATTATTAGCAATTAGGGTACGAGCCATTGTCACCCCATCACAATAGCGATCGCTAATTGCCTGACGAATATAAGAAGCTTGCTGTAAACCACCTGTACATAATACGGGAATATTAACGTGCTTTTTAATTTCTCTAGAATCTAGTAAGTTTCTGCCTTGGTTCTCTATTAGTAGCTGTTTGATTTTCGGGTCTTTTACATCATCACCACTAAATGCTTGAGGAGGCAATTGCTTTTTTACGCGATTCCATAAAAAATTGAAAATTGGATGCAAAAATGCTTTGCGAAATAAAATGTAGTTACGTGTGGTTTCGACACCACTCGACAACATGGCGTCATAAGTTTTAGTAATTACATCAAAATTAAAATCACCAATGGGATTGAGTGGGTGAGGAAATAAGCTACCAGTTGACACATGGACGGCATCAGCTCCAACTTCTTCTGCCCATTTACAAACTTGGATGGAATCTTCTATGGTATTACCTGGTTTTTCCCAAAAGGTGACGGCGTTGTTATAGTCAACGGCACTAATTTTGAATTGCAAATGAAAGTCGTTGCCTACTTCTTTGCGGATTGCTCTAATTACATCTAGCAAAAACCGCGCTCGATTCTCTAATGAACCACCATATTCATCTTGACGGTCGTTAATTCCAGAACTGAGAAATTGATTAAAAAGATATCCATTAGCACTGTGCAATTCCACTCCGTCCAAACCTGCTTCACGGGCACGTCTAGCACCATCAGCGAAGTATTGAATTGTTTCTTTAATCTCTGTTAGTGTCATCGCTTGACACAAAAAGCCGTGGAATGGCTCAGTTTGGCTAGTGGAACTTAACGCTTTTTTTCCTAAGTTTTCTACACCACCAATATCTTGCTGTCGCCCCGAATGGCTTAATTGCAAAATAAATTTACAGTCATATTCGTGGACTCTTTCTCCTACTTTTCGCCAAAAGGGAATGCGTTCATCACAGTTAATGGTGGCGTAATTGGGCATAATTCGTCCCCGGATGGCGACTGGGACAAAGGAACTAATAATCGCTCCTACACCACCACGAGCAAACTTTTCTTCCCAGTTGATTCGGGCTTGAGTACCTGAACCATCATAGTTATCCCATCTGCCAGAAATACTTGAGCGAAATATCCGATTTTTTACTGTGAGATTACGGAATCTCAATGGTTCAAAGATAATATCGTTTTCCATGTGTTCCTCTGTCTTTTATATTATTTCGGCAATAAAATTAGGCATCAAAATTATTCGTAGCACTAACAGTCTCGCCAAAGAACTATTATTTCTAGTGTCTTTGGGAGGGTAGTTTTTTATGTCTACAAATCTACAGTGGAGGTTTTCGGATGCGATCGCTAAGTATTAAGTCTTTGTTACTTAAATTTACCTACCAAGTTTCAGCATGGATATTTATCCTTATTGGTTTTTACAGTTATATAAAGACTTTTGCAATTTGTAAACCTACGGTATTTACAGAGCAATTGTTAAAAAAAGTGGAATTTTCCGTCTTTTATTTGTCTTAAAAGGTTAAGACAACCTTAAAAGTAGCTGCTAACAATTTGTTACAAACTTAACCAGGCACGTAGGAAATCGATATAACCATAGCAAATTGGTTATTGAACACCATTGTAAATTTACAATTTTTTAAATTTTTGATTTATAAATGTATAAAAGTTTATTGATGACGTTTTACAAAATTGTGTAGTAACTTCATATATAACGAACCTCAGTAGGGTACATTAATCATTAAAATATCCCAAGACTAATCTGGAAAATGGGAAATTAGTGATGAAGCATTAATGTACCTCTGCAAAGGTGAGGTGCAGTGGGAAAGGTTTAGGTGTTATGACCAGAGAGTTTTATGAAAAAGACAAGTCTAATTTTTAAGGGCTGTCTGCTCCTCCTATTCGCGACTATGTTTATAGTCTGCGGCTTTTATGGAATGCCTACAGCTCTAGCTGATGAGTATAGTGAAACACCTACGTCCATAAGTACCGAGTATTCAGATACGGGTGTATCTGAATACCCTGATAACTGTGAGGGCATCGGTTATCTCCCAGAGTACACAAAGGAGAATTTGACAGATGCCGAGAAACGGGGTCGTTGCACTTGGTACTTATGGACTGGCGGTAATTCTAAGTACTATCGTGATTTAGCAAAGCGAACACATGGCGGTGTTGACCTGCTAAAGCTGATTGACTCGCGTATGCATGACGAGCGATTGCAACGTTATGGCGCAATTAATGATCCTGGATGTGAAAAGGCGACAGCACCAGATGAATATGGATTGTTGCTAGATAAATGTAAAGATCCGCTCTCAACTGGCGTAATTGGGTTGCGTAAGTTCCCCAACCCCAACTTCGACTCGGCGAAATGGAACCCTGTTGAATATGCCAAAGACTCACAAGTTGAGCCTCCCTACGTGATCGGGCAGTCCTGCGCCATCTGTCATGTAGCGTTAGATCCTCTTAATCCACCCAAAGACAAGGAACATCCAAAATGGGAAAACCTTGTAGCAGCATTGGGTAATCAGTACATTAAGGAAAATAAATTATTTGCATCCAGCGTTGGAGAAAATAGTTTTGTTAAGCAAGTACTTGATTCTCAAAGACCTGGAACTTCTGATACTTCTCGGATTGCCACCGATCATATCAATAATCCGAATGCGATTAATGCCATTTTTAATTTAGGCGATCGCCCCACATATCCAGAGGTGATGAACGATGGGTCAATTAAGGATGTTAATCATATTCTCAAGGATGGTGCGGACTCTACAGGAGTGGCAAATGCCTCACTACGCGTCTACGTCAACATTGGGATGTGCGGCGATTACTGGACAAGTCTTCATGAGCCTTTATTAGGCAGAACTCCCCAAAAACCTTTTGATATTGAAAAGGCGCGCAAGGAGTGCGAAGGCTGGAGACAGACAGAAGCACGTATGGCTGATGCCGAAGCATTCTTGAAAACCATCAAGCCGATGCACCTGAAAGATGCACCAGGTGGTGAACAGTTCTTGACTAAAGATGAGGAAGTTCTCAAACGTGGCAAGCTAGTTTTTGCCAGCACTTGTGCTGGTTGTCATTCCAGCAAAAAGCCATCTGCTGAAATCGCTGCTGACCCCGAACAGGCTCAAAAATGGTACGAAGAGTCTGTACTCAGTAGTAATTTCCTCGACCACAACTTCTTGTCTGATGACCAGCGTTATCCAGTTACTTTAATTGGTACTAATGCGGCGCGATCGCTAGGGACAAATGCCGCTAAGGGGCATATTTGGGATCAGTTCTCGTCGAAGACGTTCAAAGAACTGCCTTCACCAGGTACTTTGACGCTGTACAACCCCTTCGATGAGAAAAAACCCATCGAATTTAAGATACCTGACGGCGGTTTGGGTTATTACCGTACACCTTCACTAGTGAGCATTTGGGCAACAGCACCACTTCTGCACAACAACACACTAGGACTTTACAACGAAGATCCTTCAGTGAAAGGACGTGTAGAAGCCTATACGGATGCGATGGAAAAGCTTCTGTGGCCTGAAAAGCGTGAGGGAATTATCAGCAGGACATCTAAAGATACCAAATTAGAGCTTCCCCCAGGAGATCCGAATCCCAGATTTAGGCTTCCTGTTCCTAAAGGTACACCTGTGAATTTGCTGGCAAGCATCAATATGAGAGAAGCGATTACATCTCTCAATCTCGGCAACCTTTTCCAAGACTTGAAACCAGGCGGTGGAATTAAGGGTAAGTTAGCACGTGTGCTTTTAAGAGCCAACAAATCTCCTGACTTTGTAGAAGATGAGGGTCATTATTTTGGCTCAAATCTCCCAGATGAAGATAAGAAAGCCCTAATTGAGTTCGTGAAAACTTTCTAAGTACAGCTCCCGTGTTAAATCGTAGTGTTTTAAAGGCAGAGAATTCGCTACGAATTAATAAAATGTTGTACTAAGACAACTTGTCTTGATATTCTGCACTCGTTCCCAGATTTTACCTGGGAACGAGAAAAAATATTGATTAAATAGCAAGGATATATATTATGCAGTATTTACCAATCGTCTTCGTTCGTGGATATGCAGGTACGCAAAAAGACGTTGAGCAAACAGTCAACGATCCCTTTTATGGATTTAATAGTGGTTCAACTCATATTCGAGTAGATGAGAAGGAAAATCCTCAGAAGTTTTTTTTCGAGAGTCCATTGCTGCGGCTAATGACCGATCATGGTTATCAACCGATTGTTGATAATCAGAATGTGAGCAATCAAATTAAGAGATTGTCTGGTCAACTTCATAAAACTATTTGGATCTATCGATTTTATGATATATCTACACCTAGCTTTGGCTCCTCAAGTGTAGTTCGACAAGAGATGGAGGAGATAGCTAAGGGTTTAAGAGACTTGATCCAGAATGTTAAGGAAACGACGGGTGCTGACAAAATTTATCTGGTTGGCCACTCAATGGGAGGTCTTGTTTGTCGCAGCTTGATTCAAAAAATTTATCCAGATGAAAACAAGCAAGCTGCGGATCACATTGACAAATTCTTTACCTACGCTACACCTCATGGTGGTATTTATTTTGAGGTCGGGGGTGGCTTAATTGAAAACCTTAGAGACAAGTTCCAATTGAATAATTCTGATGACTTTGGCCCCCAGCGGATGTACCAGTATTTAACACCTGAAGCCAACAAGCCAACAACTGAGTTACCCGATGACTTTCAGCTAGAAACACTACAAAGCATAGATACTGCATTTTCGCCAAGCCGCGTTTTTTCTCTAATCGGCACTAATGCACATGATTATGAAGAAGGTTTTGGTTTTTCACGCAAGTTTGTGGGAGTCAAAAGCGATGGTCTAGTTCAGATTGATAAAGCTTATATTCTTGGATCTCATCGTGCTTATGTTCATCGCTCTCATGGTGGACGTTATGGCATATTGAACTCCGAAGAAGGTTATCAAAACCTGCAACGATTTTTGTTTGGTGATATCCAGGTGAAACTCTCTCTGAGTAATGTTGAGTTAGAAGACTTGGACAAGAATTTTTATCAACTGGAAACTAGGGTAGCTTTGCGTGGTCTTCCTATTCCTATATATGAGCAAGCGATCGCTCATTATTGCCCAATTACACAAGAGTTAACCCGAACAGATAAACCTGTCCCCCTATTTACAGCTTTCTTAATCCCAAGAAACTCAGCCAGTGACGATAATACCTGTAGATATGCCCTGCGTTTAGCATTACATTCCTTTACAAAACAAGAGACAAATTGGTTACGTGACAGTCATCTCGACCAAGTGCCTTTGTGGTCTGACTATCTAATTACTGATGTTGCCGAATCAAATAGCACTTATGAGGCTAAATACAGTTGGAATTCTAAAGAAAAAGAGCCAGTAACAAAGTTAAATCCGACTTCCGAATCCAGTCCAGGTGTGTATGTTGCGTATATTTCCTTACCTGAACGTGGGCAAAAAGTCTTAGGAACAAATGCAGCAGTCCGCTTGGAAATTTCCCAATGGAAATAAATAAGTGCTTGTTGTGTAGTCAGTGATTAATTATCTTTACTTAGCACTTTTTAATTATTCTGGCGAGAAAATAATCAAGCTTAAAGAACGTTAAGTTAATAATGACTAATAACTAATGATTCATAAAAGGCATGAGTGAAAAATAATGGATAAATAAAGGCTATGTCTATATAAGGTTTCTAGATTAATACATAGTTTTTTTCACCAGATGTCTATTTATTTCAAGCTGTTAATAGAGGAAAATTATGCAGACTAATCGCAAACAAACGGCTCTTATCACTGGTGCATCTGGCGGCATCGGTTATGAATTCGTGAAATTATTTGCTCAGGATGGTTACAATCTTGTGTTAGTAGCTAGAAGCGTGGACAAGCTGGATAAAATCGCTGATGAATTTAAAAAGAAATTTGGCATTGATGTCAAAGTTATTTCCAAAGATTTATCTAACCCATCAGCCCCAGAAGAAATTTTCAGGGAGCTAGAACAAGCATCAATCAATGTTGATGTGTTGGTGAACAATGCTGGGTTTGCTACTTATGGATTATTTAATGAAATTGACCTGAATGCTGAAATGCAATTGTTACAAGTCAATATCTTATGTCTGACACATTTAACCAAGTTATTTCTCAAAGGTATGGTTAAACGGGGGTCTGGAAAAATATTAAACCTGGCTTCCACTGCTGCTTTTCAACCAGGACCGCTGATGGCAGTATACTACGCTAGTAAAGCCTATGTCTTATCGTTCTCAGAAGCGATCGCTAATGAATTAGAAGGTACAGGTGTCTCTGTGACGGCGCTATGTCCAGGGCCTACAGAATCTGGTTTTCAACAAAGAGCTGCAATGGAAGACTCAAAGTTGGTAAGTGGTCAGAAAATTATGACTGCGGAAACAGTAGCTCAAATCGGTTATCGTGGTCTATTTGAAAACAAAACTGTTATAATTCCCGGAATTAAAAATAAACTACTTGCTGAATCTGTAAGATTTACTCCCAGAAAGCTGGTAACAAAACTAGTTAGAAGTATGCAGGAAAGTAAGTAATAAGCCGGTCGGCGTAAATAATTAAGGCAGGGACAAAGGAAATTGGGGACAAGGGGAAAAACTTATTGCAAGTTCTCACCTCTTGTCCCCCTTATCCCCCTCTGCCCCCCAATACGGTTCGGTTAAAGGGTAAAGGGGAAAGGGGAAAGGGGAAAGGTTTTGAATACATCCTTTCCCCTTTACCCGCAAACCCATTCCCCAGATCATAAGGAAAGTGAAAAATGCTTATCCGAACCGTATTGCCTGCCCCCCTGCTTTTTCACTAATCCCCCTGTGGATGCTCATCCCACAAGGTTGTCAGTTCTCGTAAACTTTGATGATTGCCATTACCCAAAATCAGATGATCTAGTACCGGAATGCCCAAAAGCTGCGCCCCTGATAATAACTGACGCGTCAATTCTATATCTTCCTGGCTGGGTTCAAGGTTCCCAGAAGGATGGTTGTGGGCAACTATTACCCGCGTTGCACCTTGACGAATAACTTCTCGAAAAATATCACGAGGAGAAGCTAGGGTTTCGGTTGCAGTACCAATGGTAATTACTTGCGTACCCAGCAAGCGATTCTTGACATCTAACAACACCACTGCAAAACGTTCTTGTACCTGCCACATCAAATCTTGACTGAGGGTAGCAGCAGCAGCAAGTGGGCTATCAATTAATGTGCCATCATTGGGACGAGATTGAAAAGCGCGTTTACCCAATTCAATTGCTGCTAAGATACTTGTCGCTTTCGCTGGGCCAACACCAGAAATTTGCATCAATTCAGCAGGGCTAACTTCTCGCAGAACTACTAAAGGATCGCGTTGGTGCTTGGCTAATTCGCTCAAGATATATTGTCCCAAACCCACAGCAGATAGTTTTCCTGGCCCTTGACCAGTGCCTAGAAGAATTGCGATTAATTCGGCTGTGGCTAAAATTTTGGCACCATGCGTCATTAATCGCTCACGCGGACGCTCATTTGTAGGTAGGTCGGCAATTCTGAGGCAATAGGTCATATTAAACTAAGAGAATAGCACCACACATAGAACTATCCTTAGTTATCCCTTGTTTGCTCCCAAAATCTTCTTTATTTGAGAAAATCTTTAACCTTGGTAAGAGAGATATTGAATTGCTGCAAGCCCCCGTCAAGTCGGAATCATGAGTAATAAGTAGGTTGGCACAATTAAACCGAACTATACAAAGTTTTATATGGGTAAAGGAAAAAGGTTAAAGGGTAAAGGTTTTTCCCTTTTACCCTTAACCTTTACCCTTCTTAATTTAGTTGTGTTTTTTAGCACCTACTTACTTATCTGAAGGTTTGAGCAAGCAAAGTGCGTAGTTTCCGGCTTTAGGCATCGCATAATTAGCACACAACACTGCGATTCCTGGTTAACTATGAGTCAGCGATCGCATAATTCAGCAGCCCTACACCACAGGCGATCGCAAACCCTTTTAACTTTTTAATTTTCCTTAATTACTGATGAATTTGCGTTGCTTTCAACATGTGGTAGGTAATGATCAACTGAGTCAGAGCCAGAGGATAACTTTGCAGTGTTTCTCCAGTTGTACCAGCAATTTTACCCAGTTCTGGATTACTTTCGCGATCGCAAATATTTCGGAGATGGGGCATATCAGAACAAATAATATGCTCTAGCTTATTCACCTGTTCTAAGGTGGCATGACCATCAACTTCTAAAACATCCACAGGCTTGCACATATCCCTATCTAGTCCCAGCCGGATGGCTGAGTCAGAATTGCTGGAACTAGAGTTGGTTATTGCGGTGAAATCTGGATGTGGAATTGTCGGACGCAGTACCAGTCGGACATTCAGGTGTCCATTGGTTTCATCATCTTCATCAGTGGGTGGATAGAAACTAATGACTATATCAGACCATTGCCGTTGCGGACGGATAAACTGGGCTGAGTCTGGTTCGCGCTTTTCTAGTTCCGCTAGCACCTGTTCCGGTGTGTAACCCCGCTTTTGCGTATCTCGTTTGACTTTCCACTTAGCACGTAAATCTTCAGGAGGCGCAAGATAGACTTTAACATCATAAGAGTCACGGGCGGCACGAGTAGAATAACCGAGTAATCCTTCGATAATCACGAATTTACTGGGCTTGATATAGTGAGGTGCCTCGAATGTGCCTGTTTTGTGGCTATAAACTGGCTTGAGAATTGGTTGTCCTGTGCGTAGCAGCGACAGATGTTGCTGCATAATATCCAGGTGGTTGCAGTCGGGGTGGAGGGCAGTGATGCCAATTTCTGCACGTTGTTGGCGATCGTAACGGTGGTAATCATCTGTACAGATGATTGTGACATCTTCTGGGCCGAGTGCTTGAGCGATTCCCCGCGTTAGTGTTGTTTTACCAGCCGCGCTGTCGCCGACAATACCAAGAATTATTGGACGGCTCATCATAACCTCCGATAATAAAAACAACTTTAGTAATAAAATACCCACAATAGTTTTTATTCTAGAAGGGTTTAAGCAAGTAACTCAACCAAAGGCTTGGTATGCAATATCTCTACACATAGAGGATGTTTTAAAAGTGGTTTGCTGTAATTTTAAGCACTTGTTGATCCCCCTTAACCCCCCTTTTTAAGGGGGATTTAGAGGGATCTAAAATGTTTTGCTACCAACCAGAGGACTTTTAAAACATCCTCATAGAATGTTTGTGCGTAGGCGCAGCCCGTTATAGACATCGCTTTTTGCATAATAATTACAATCTACATGATTGTCAGAGTTATCTGCACACATAATCATGAATGCAAAACTAGACATTCCTTGCTGAACTTACTCTCAGGCGCAGATATTCAATTTTGATACAAGCATCCATAACCATATTTAGTCCTGCATCAATAGCTTTTTGTGCTGATGGTTGATGCCAGATACCCAGTTGTGTCCATACAGTTTTCGCATTGATAGAAATTGCTTCATCCACAATTTCTGACAAGTACTCACTACGGCGAAACACGTTAACAATATCCACAGGTTCGGGTAATTCCTGGAGTGAAGCATAACTGGGTTGACCATCAATTTCTTTAATTAGGGGGTTAACCGCATAGACTGTATAGCTTTTCTGCCGCAAGAATTGGGCGATTTGATAACTGGTGCGATCGCGTTTATCAGAGTGACCCACAACAGCGATGGTTTTGGCTTGAGTCAACACTTCACACAGGGCGTTATCATCTTCTTTAAGGTTTAGCATGGTCTAATATATCCTGAGCGTAGGCACAGCCCGTCGTAGACATCGCTTTGCTATCAAATCTGAGTTGCATTTAAATATAATTTTGACTTTTAAAAAATCATCCACGAGTATAAAAGACTCGTCCGCGAGTATAAAAGACTCGTCCGCGAATATCAAAGACTCGTCCACGAGTATAAAAGACTCGTCCGCGAATATCAAAGACTCATTCACGAATATCAAAGACTCGTCCACGAGTATAAAAGACTCATTCACGAGTATAAAAGACTCGTCCACGAGTATAAAAGACTCATTCACGAGTATAAAAGACTCGTCCGCGAGTATCAAAAACTCATTCACGAATATCAAAGACTCGTTTCCTATTCTCCATGCCCAATGCCCAATGCCCAATGCCCAATGCCCATGACAACTAAAACATTAGGACTCGAACAAAACCTATATGACTATTTACTATCAGTCTCTCTGCGAGAACCAGAAATTTTAACTCAACTGAGACAAGAAACAGCCCAGTATCCAATTGGGAGAATGCAGATTGCTCCCGAACAAGGGCAGTTTTTAGCGTTGCTAGTGCAATTGCTGGGAGCTAAGAAAACTTTGGAAATTGGGGTATTTACAGGTTATAGTTCCCTGGTGGTGGCATTAGCGTTACCTAGTGACGGTAAGGTGGTAGCCTGTGATATTAGTGAAGAATTTACAACGATCGCTCGGCGCTATTGGCAACAAGCAGGTGTGGCGGATAAAATTCAACTGCACATTGCCCCAGCTTTGCAGACTTTGGATCGACTACTCGCAACCAAAGAAGCAGAAACTTTTGATTTTGCTTTCATCGATGCAGATAAGAGCAACTATGATGGCTATTATGAGCGATCGCTGCAATTAGTGCGTCCGGGGGGATTGATTGTGATCGATAATGTCCTCTGGTCAGGTAGGGTTGCCGACCCGCAAGTACAAGATAATAGAACTAAAAGAATTCGTGCCTTTAATCAAAAACTGCATCAAGACCAGCGAGTTAGTCTTAGTGTACTAGCGATCGCAGATGGCTTAACTCTGGCATTGAAAAAGTAATACCAATTAAAAAAACAATGCGACAAATAGACCATTTGTAGAGACGCGATTCATCGCGTCTTCACCCAAGAATGTGTTGCAATCATTAATTGAATTGGTATACATTTAACGAAAATAGCTCTTATTGCTCTAACATTTGGAAAAATCGGGTAAAGTAATCTGGGAAAGTCTTCGCTGTACAACCAGGATCTTTAATTACAATCCCTGGAACCTTCAAGCCAGTGACAGCAAAAGCCATTGCCATCCGATGATCGTGATAGGTTTCAATTGCCGCCGGAGTAATAGGACTAGGCTCTATTTTCAGGCTATCTGCAAATTCTTCGACCTTAACTCCTAACCGACGCAACTCTGTGACGACAGCTTTAATCCGGTCGGTTTCCTTATATCGAATATGTTCTACATTACGAATCGTAATCGGGGAACTAGCAAAGGGTGCGATCGCTCCTAATGTTTGCACTAAATCTGAGATATCATTCATATCAATATCTATGCCTTGCAATTGCTTCGGCCCCGCCACTTCGGTGTAATCATCCGCATCCTTAATTTCGCAACCCATCTGTTCTAAAACATTCAGCCACAGAATATCACCTTGACAAGATTGTTTGGTCAAATGTTTGACGCGCACCCGTCCACCCGTGACAGCGGCGGCGGCAAAAAAGTAAGAAGCATTTGACGCATCGGGTTCTACTGTGTAATGTCGAGCTTGGTAACGTTGACCTGCTTTAATCTGAAATTGATTATCGCCGATTTGAATCACCTCCACGCCAAAATCTGCCATCAGACGACAGGTCATTTTGATGTAAGACTGAGAAACGAATGTCCCCTCAACCTCAAAAATCGTATCCTGTTGAGCGTAAGGCGCAATCATTAGCAATGCCGAAAGTTGCTGACTTGTTTGGTTGGCTTTCACCCGAAAATTTCCGCCAGCGAATTGCCGACTATAGACGGTGTAGGGCATAAACCCGGAGTTTCCCTCAAAGCTAACAGTTGCTCCACCCGTTTGCAGTACCGTCAGCATGTCACCCATTGGCCGTTCTCGCATTCTGGGAACGCCATCTAGCCGATATTCGCCATTACCCAGTGCCACCAGCGCCGAGATAAACCGTGCTGTAGTACCTGATAAACCCACAAATAAATCTGCCTGTTTAGCTGGGATGTCGCCTCCCTTTCCTGCAACCTGAATCTGAGCCAGATTAGGATTCAGAGTTATGGGAATACTCAATTGCTCTAAACATTTAGCAAAATACTCGCTGTCTTCACTAAATAGGGCATTTTCTAAAATTGAGTCACCTTGCGCCAAAGCTGCGACAAGCAATGCCCGATTGGTAAGACTTTTAGAACCAGGAATTTCTACCGTGGCATCCACTGGCCGATTTAGAGCAGGAATTGCAATGGTATCCACTTTAAACCTCTACGTAGGCGGTTAGCTACAACTTTATAATATTCCCATATCTTGAGCAAAAGGGGCAGGGGACGAGGGAGTGTGAGTTACAAGTAAAGAGTGAGAAATGAGATTTTAAAACTTATAATTTATAACTCCCATATAACTCGCAACTCATAATTCAGCACGGGTTAAACCCTAGCTATCCGCTAACAGGACTGTAGAAAAATGCAATTTATCGATCAAGCAAAAATTGAAGTTGAAGCTGGTAAGGGCGGCGATGGTATTGTCGCCTTCCGGCGAGAAAAGTACGTGCCGACTGGCGGCCCCTCTGGTGGTAACGGAGGACGAGGGGGTTCGGTATTTTTCGTTGCCGAAGAAAACCTACAAACTTTGTTGGACTTCAGATATAACCATCGCTTTCAGGCAGAAAAGGGTACTCGTGGCGGCCCAAATAACTGCACTGGGGCAGCAGGAAAGGATTTGATTATCGAAGTTCCCTGCGGTACAACCATTTATGATGCTGAAACTGGCGAATTGCTAGGGGATTTAATTGAGCCTAAGCAGACTTTGCTGATTGCCCAAGGTGGTAAAGGCGGACTGGGAAATCAGCATTTCTTGAGTAATCGTAACCGCGCCCCAGAATATGCCCTCCCAGGATTACCAGGGGAAATAAAGCAGCTGCGCCTAGAGTTAAAACTTTTGGCAGAAGTCGGAATTATTGGCTTACCAAATGCTGGTAAATCCACTTTAATTTCATCTTTATCTGCTGCACGTCCGAAAATTGCAGATTACCCTTTTACTACCCTCATTCCAAATTTGGGTGTAGTGCGGAAACCCACTGGCGATGGTACTGTTTTCGCCGACATTCCCGGACTGATTGAGGGAGCATCTCACGGTGCAGGGCTAGGACACGACTTCTTACGCCATATCGAGCGCACACGAGTGTTACTTCACTTGATTGATGCCACTAGCGATGATGTGGTTAGGGATTACAACACAATTAAGGAAGAATTACAAGCTTATGGACGGGGTTTAGCAGAACGTCCCCAAGTTTTAGCGCTGAACAAAATTGATGCAGTCGATCGGGAAACTGTGGATTTGGAGGCGTTAGCCACCCAACTTAATCATCTCTCCTACGCCCCGGTTTTTGTGATTTCAGCAGTTACTCGCACCGGGTTAGAGCCGATGTTACAGGAAATTTGGGGAATTCTTGACCAAATGAAGGTTCCTGAAGAAGTGGAGGTATTTAGCTGACGAAATAACAAATTATGTTGACGGATGCTGAATCAGGGGAATTTTAATCACAAACTCAGCGCCTTGTCCTGGCTGCGAAAGACATTCTAAAGAACCGCCATGTTTTTCTGTAATGATTTGGTAGCTAATGGCAAGACCCATTCCCGTACCTTGACCAATGGGTTTGGTAGTAAAGAAAGGGTCAAATAGTTGTTTTTTAACATCTTCTGGTATTCCCAATCCATTGTCGGTAATTCTAATTGTTACCTGATTTGGCTGCTGTAGTTGGGTGCGAATGCAAATTGTCGGAGAAGTCATTAGTGCTTTGTAATTTGTCCTTTGTTTAGAGTTGTTTCCTAATGACAAATGACAAATAACAAATGACTCTTCAAGTGCATCGATCGCATTTGACAAAATATTCATGAATACTTGATTTAGCTGCCCTGCGTAACATTCAACCAGTGGTAGTTCGCAGTATTCTTTGATTATTTCAATTGTCGGGCGTTGGTTATTACCCTTGAGGCGGTTTTGCAAAATCATCAGAGTACTGTCGATTCCCTCATGGATATCAACAGCTTTCATTTCGGCTTCATCCAAACGCGAAAACGTTCGCAAAGAAAGCACAATATCGCGAATGCGGTCTGCCCCAACTTTCATTGAGTTGATTATTTGTGGAAAATCTGATTTCAAAAAGTCTAGTTCGATTCGTTCTGCAAAATCCTGAATTTCTAGCACAGGTTCAGGATAATTACTTTGGTAAAGTTGCAAAAGTGAAAGTAAATCTTGGGTGTATTCTTTGGCAGGAGTGAGGTTGCCATAGATAAAATTGACTGGGTTGTTGATTTCGTGTGCCACTCCAGCAACTAGTTGACCCAAACTAGACATCTTTTCAGTTTGAATTAAGTGAGTTTGGGTGTGTTTAAGTTCGTAGAGTGCAACTTTAAGTTCTTCGGCTTGTTGTCTGAGTTGCGCTTCCGACTTTAGCAGGGCTTCCTTGGCTTGTTTGCGTTCTGTAATGTCCCTAGCAACAGCTACCTGACAAAAAGGTTCTCCTGTTTCAGGATGTTTAACCATGAAGATGCTGCAATCAGTAGGAATTTCTATACCTGTTTGAAAATGTCTATGGCGAAACTCGCCTTGCCAAAAACCATGTTGAAGTATCAAAGGAATAATTTGTTGCTGAAACTCTGCAAAAGCTTCTGGTGAATGAAAATCAGCCACTGGCTTGGTTTGAGCTACCTCCAGGCTACTAAGTCCCACCATCTTGAGTCCGGCAGGGTTTACATAGACAACTTGTGCTTCCATTGAAGCAATGCCAATAAAGTCGCTGCTGTTTTCAATCAATGCGACAAATTTTTGCTGTTCCTCTTCAGCGCGTTTGCGTTCTGTGATGTCTAACACCATTGAGGCAACGCCAATCACCTGCCCATCAGGAGCGACTAACGAGTTGTTATACCACTCACAGACCATCGTTCTGCCATCTTTAGTGATGTTCTCGTTGACGCTAAAACTTCCTCCTTGTTCTGTTAACAAGGCAGTGATAATCTCATTGACGTGCTTTCTGGCATTTTCAGGTACTACGATCTCAAAACTATTCCCCAGCATTTCCTCTGTGGTGTATCCAAAGATTCTTTCTGCTGCCCGATTCCATGTCTGAATCTCAAAGTTGGTATTCCATTCAATAATGGCTAAAGGTGTTTGTTCAATCAGCAATGCCAGTCTTTGCTGTGAAGTCCTGAGTTCTGCCTCTGCTTGCTTGTATTCGGTAATGTCCCGAAAATACCAAATTCTACCGTAGTAATCTCCTAAAGGTGATATCTCATCACCAACCTCTTGCTGTTTACGCACGGGTGCAGAATAGCGCTCAAAAATCTTTCCAGATTTGAGGAAAATTTCATCACGGCTGCTTTCCTCTGGATGCTGGTAAAGATAATCCACCTTAGCCATAAATTCGTCTGGATTTACTAATTTGTCTAGTACCCATTGCACGAGTTGGCGATCGTCCCCTTTTTGGATTAGTGCCACAGGAATTTGCCATAACTGGGAGAATTTCTGATTTGATGATGTAACTGTAAGATTTTCATCAATAATCAGAATTCCGTCGATGGAAGCTTCTTGTTGAGCTTGGAGTACAGCATTAAGGCGGTGTAGGTCTTTTTCTGCTTGCTGGCGTAAGCGCAGCGTAGCTTGCTGTTCGCTGATGTCACGAAGCAACCAACGCCAGCCGACCTGCTGACCCTGTGAATTATACATAGCAACCATTTTGATCCGAGCAGGAAAGGCTGTACTTCTTCGTGGCTGTAGATCGATTTCCCAATCCTGCACTTGTTGTAAACTTGCCAATTGGTTCGTAAAGGTTTGGCGGTCTGATTCAGCGATAAACAGGATGAATGGTTTACCTACCAGAAATTTTTGTCTCACAGATAGTAAGGCTGCGGCTATATAGTTAGCCTCTTTGATGATCCCGGCTAAATCCGTCACCAAGTAAGCATCTGGGGCGAGATCGAATAAATCCCGGTAACGCCGATGTTTTATTTCAGCTGTTTCACGAGCGATCGCTAATTCTTCGTTTTGTTGGCGCAGTTCTTCTTCAACTACTTTAAGTTCTTTTAGGGTTTCCATAAGATCGGTAGTATCGGTAACTCTGCCAGTCACATCTTGAACTTTCCCAACTTCATTCTGTAAAATGATGTCTCGAATACTACCGACCAAAAATTGATTACCAGTCTCATCCTGAAAGCAAGACTTTTTTGTAGAGATCAGATGGGTTATACCCTGAACATCAGTAAAGAGATGCTGGTTCTCATTAGTAATATTTGTCGTGAAAACCAGTTCATCTATTTCCTGGAACACATCAGCTTCTACTTGCGGAAAAAAATCATAGTCTGACTTGCCAATTAATTCTTCTCGGCTATGACCAACAAAATCACAGTAGCGATCGTTCAGTAATACCCAACGATGTTGACGGTCTTTGACAAAAATTGGGTCAGAGATGCCATTAATTATTTGATGCAGAAATGCTAGGGAGAAGTTTTGCTGTTGTGTGTTTTTTTGCGCGGGGTTATCTAAATATCTAGAATCGTTCATACCCAAATTTATCTCTAAAATGGAGCTAAACAGCTTTTTTTAGCTCCCTATGTGTAACCATGAGTAGTATTTATTATTCCCAGAATCACTACTAATGCAACAGGGAATTGGGGATTGAGAGGATTATGTTCTCTGGGGGAACAAAGAGATGAGGTTAGGTTTAGCGATGCCTGTGGCCAGCTACGCCAACGCATTTATTAATTGTGGCGCGGCTTTTTTGAATACCATAATTGATCCGAAACCTTAAAAGCTTTGCTTGCTAGTAAAAAAAATTCGTCCTTGCCCAAGCTGAAAATGGGCAAGCAGGCTCTATATGGCAAGGCAATCAATGCATTCGGGAACTTCAAAAACTTTCAAATGGCAGTTTTAACGGGAAACTTAAGTATTAAGAAATAATTAAGTTTTGTTGACTCATCTATCCAAGAGTAGAAGTGAATAAGCTTAAAAACGTATATTTTTAAAAATTGTAAACTCATTTAGATACTTCAGATTTGAAGTTTCAACAATCTTTTACTGATGCAACAAAAATTTTCACTAACGGTCGAGGAAAAACAAAAATTATTTCATACACAATTAGTCAAGTTCGGTGTGGAATATGAAAAAGCAAGAAAAGCATCTGAGATTTTAGCGCTACAGAAGCCTGATGAAGTGTTGACACAAGAAGAGATACAGCTTACTAAAGAAGTTTGTAAAAAATGGTTAGCACAGCATAAACGTTTCAAAGACTTGATCTCTGTGTTAGAGACAGACCGTAGTTTATTAAGAGACGAAGCGTGAGAGACTTTTGGTAAAGAGTCTATTTAGTTCATGGTGGAGACGCTTGCCTTCAGGCTTAGATAAGCAGCTTGAAGTTTAAAGAGCCTCCACAGTTGGAACCTATAACCTAAAGTAGGCATCTTGCAGGTTTATTACGTCTATCTCGGTGCAATACCTGATAGAGTCAAAATTCCTTTTTTGTCACACTTGTTGTAATTTAGTCTCCAGTGGGCAGTCAAATGAGTAGCGTTTGGGTAGTATGAGCGCCACTTGCGATCGCCCAATATGAGGATAAAGCATAGCGGTATTGATACGAAACCTTAAAATGCTTGCTGTATCGTCAAATTCGTAGACTAGACTAGAACCACAGGGTACCATCAGAGGAATATTATGATGAGCGATCGCGACTATACCTTAATCATTGACAAAAGCGGCAGTATGTCCACACCCGACCAAGTGGGTGGTAGAAGTAGATGGGAAATCGCTCAAGAGTCTACTCTGGCTTTGGCCAGAAAGGCCGAACAGTTTGACCCCGATGGCATCACCGTTTACGTGTTTTCTGGGAGATTTAAACGCTACAATGATGTCACCTCAGCCAAAGTCGGCCAGATATTTCTCGAAAATGACCCTGCTGGCACAACAAACTTAGCAGGTGTACTCCAGGATGCCCTCAATAACTACTTTCAACGCAAAGCAGCCGGTAAAACCAAGCCAAACGGAGAGACAATTTTAGTCATCACCGATGGTGAACCAGACGATCGCAAAGCTGTGTTTGAAGTCATCATCCATGCGACTCGTCAGATGGAACGTGATGAAGAATTAGCAATTTCGATCATTCAAGTAGGTTCAGATGCCCAAGCAACTAAGTTCCTCAAGGCTTTGGATGACCAGTTGCAAAGTGTTGGTGCTAAATTTGATATTTGCGATACAGTCACTTTAGACGACTTAGAAGAAATGAGTCTTGTAGATGTATTGACGAACGCAATAACTGACTAAATATACCAGAATTTAGAATTCAGGAGTAAAACACGCTTTATACTTGGGTAGCAGGCTTACCTTGTGTAGCTCACCAACTTTAAATCTGCTCCATGTTTATCGATCAGCAATAGTTTAGTAACTGTTAATTCTTGATTGGAGAATTGAATAATGCTAGAAAATCGTGACTATACCTTGATTATCGACAAAAGCGGTAGCATGGCAACCCAAGATCAAAAGGGTGGTAGAACTAGATGGGTTGCAGCCCAGGAATCTACTTTAGCTTTAGCTAGTAAGTGTGAGCAATTTGACCCAGATGGCATCACTATATATGTATTTTCTGGTAAATTCAAACGATACGAAAACGTCACATCCAACAAGGTATCACAAATTTTTCGAGAGAACGATCCTTCTGGTACAACTGATTTGGCAAGCGTATTGAAACATGCAACTGATGATTACCTTCAACGCAAAGCAGCCGGTCAAACCAAGTCAAATGGTGAAACAATTTTAGTGGTTACTGATGGTGAGCCGGACGATCGCAAAGCAGTCATGAGGGTAATTATTGAAACTTCTCGCCGCATCGATAGAGATGAAGAATTAGCCATTTCTTTTATTCAAGTTGGTACAGATCAACAAGCTACCCGCTTTCTCAAAGTCTTAGATGATGAACTCCAAAGTGCTGGTGCTAAGTTTGATATCTGTGACACCATTACTATGGAAGATATGGAAGATTTGAGTTTATCGGAAGTGCTACTTAATGCTATTAATGACTAGCTATACTATTTATTAGGAATTGCAAAAATGGATTCCATTGATAAGCTATTAGCTGAACTACAAACTGAATGTAAAGAAGTACAACCTCAACAGCAGCAGTCAACATCAGCCACAGTCAAATCGTTTATTTCATCATCGCCAAAGTCGGCATCTTTGATAGATAATCTTTTGGCAGAAGTTAAAGCTGATTTTGCCGAAGAGGATGCTGCTATTGAATTAAAAAAACAGCAAGAACTAGAACAGGAACGAATTCAACAAGAAAAAATCAAAGCTAAACAACTAGAAGGTTTAAAAGTGCAGGCGAAAGAATGGTTAACCAAAGTAGATCCACTTTCGTCTGAAGGACTTTGGTTTGAAAGGTTTGCGGAAAGTTACCCGTCAAAATTAGAGGCAGCAATTGAATATTTAAAAAGCAATGAATGAATTAAAAATTCAATATCCTGCTTATCAATGTGCTTGCTTGAATTGAAAATTAGCAATTATTATTTAAGTTAAGTAAGTCCAAATAATTAAAATATAGTGTAAAGTGTGTTACCGCATTAGCTTAACGCACCGAAAACCTCAAATTGTAAGTTAGGCAAGCCGTAATATTACAGTTGTCTTAAAAATCAGCAATTATTATTTATAATCAATATTAATGATGATTTGTTTGAGCTAAATGTTGCACAGCCCAGTCGTGCATAGCATAGAGAATTGGTTGCAAAGTTTCTCCTAAAGGTGTCAGTGAATATTCTACCTTGGGTGGGATTTGGGGATAAACTTCTCGATGAATAATTCCATCTTCCTCCATTTCTCTGAGTTGCTGAGTTAGCATTTTTTGGGTAACTCCAGGTAAAGCTCGTTGCAGCTCACCAAACCGTTTTACACCAGTCATTAATTCTCTAATAATCAAAACTTTCCAGCGTCCGCCAATCACTTTTAGGGTAGTTTCTACTTCACAAGTCAGCCTGAAATGGTTTTCTGCTTCAGCTTTCATAGTTTTTTTGTAGGAATCACCTGACTCAGGTTTTCTGGATATATCGCTAGTTATCTGTTACTTGTTCATAACTAGTGTAGCAGCTGCGGGAATATGACAATACAGTAGATACTTGCTGTCTTTTGCAGTCCACTGAACGCGGATGTTTGATTATTACTGTTACCAGAAGCAATCAAAGTGCGATCGCTCTTAGCTTGACTTTATCCATTTTTTTCGCAACGCGATACTCCTGCGGAGTCGTTGCACGAACGCTTAAGATGAAACCTTTGTAGGGCAGTAGTTTTACTTTTTTAACTTCATATATAATCTGTGACGTGGAAAAAGTATTTACCAAAAAGCTAGGGTTTTGGCCGGATAAAGAAAGCGAGTTCTTAATTTTGGATCAAGTCGAGCTTAGAGGATGTCTGAGAAGCTTTAGATAATGAGTCCCAATCTCTAGCAAAATACGCCGCTAAACTAATAGTATACAGCAACAAAAATCTCAGGTTAAGAAACCCCTGGCTAACGAAAGTTTGAGCCAGGGATAGTTGATCGTTAGATACTCAAGATATCTATAATTACGTAGCTACCAACTCAGAATCGATTTCCGACGGCGCACTATCCTGGACTAGCGATCGCGTTTCACCGTTACGCTGGAGGATACCGCCAACCATTGCCAACAAAGCGTTCACTTTGCGAGTTCGCCACATATCTACGAGATTTTGCACTTCAGTCGCAGACATCCGGCGCAGCATCGCTTCGTAGAGATAAGCAGCATGTCCAGTTTCATCTTGGGCAATACTTAGCATTCCTAATTTTAAGTTACGAGCGGTTGACTCGTTATCAGGTAATACTTTTGCCATTCGCGCAAAGTCTTTACTAGCATCTAACTCCAGAATGTATGTGCTAGCCATAAACATATCCCAGTCAATGACAGCTGGTTTTAGCTGTTCTTGAGTGTAACCTTCATAGAATGCTGCGAAAAAGGGACTACGCTGTTGTGATTTTTTTGTGGATGTAGTTGGGGGTTGACGCTTGAAATCTATAACTTGTTTATTCAGCTGTTGTAAGGCGTGGGCAAAAATTTGACCATGCCTAGTTTCATCTGATGCATGTTTTGCTAGTTTTTCGGCTAGCCATGTATCGCCTTCAGCAGCTGCGCGATCGCTAAGTGCAGATAAAAATGGCACAGAGCCAGATTCGGCCAACTGAAACCCCGCAAGGATGTTGGGGCGGGTTTTAGAGTCACGAATTTGAGCAGCAGAGTAATAGGCAAAGACACTTGAACCAGCTAGATGCAGAAGGTTAGTCAAGAAGTTCATCAAAAATTCCCGCTGACAATTGGAAGGTTACAATTCTTATACTAATTCGCATTTTCTATCGGTTGCCGCCAGAGTGTCTTACTATTATTTCAAATTTTGAATTGCCTGTAGAACTATATGCCAACAGTTAACAAATATATCTTTGTATTTTGTTAATATCATCCCACAGAGGTAGGTAAATTTGGATGGAGAAATTAATTAAACTAATGCGATTTTGGCTTTGTGCAACGATCATAATTTTAAATTTGATGGGCTGCGATCGCTTTATCGGTACTTCTGGAGAATCGGTTGAGCGAGTCAGTGATGGCGATACTTTAGTAGTAAAAGATACTAATGGCAAAAATCTTACAGTCCGTTTTGCTTGTGTAGATGCACCAGAGATAGCTCATACTAACAAAGAAAAGCAGAGTAAACGTATTAGCGATCGCAATCAATTTACTTGGGGTGTGAAAGCCCAAGAACGCGTGCAACAACTGGTACAACAAGGAGGCGATCGCGTGACTTTGAATATCACCGATAGCGATCGCTATGGGCGTAAAATTGCCGAAGTCCGTTTAAAAAATGGCACTTTTGTGCAACAGGTATTGTTGCAAGAAGGTCTAGCAAAAGTGTATCGTCCCTATTTAAACAAGTGTCCTAGTAAAGACTTAGTTCAGCAAGCCGAAACTAAAGCGAAAGAACAACGGCTCGGCGTTTGGAGCGATACTAAATTTGTAAATCCTTGGGAATATCGCAGTCTATATAAGAAGTAAAAACTCGGCATTGCATATTTGCGCGATAATTTAGCAACTCCCAAAATTCCCCCCTGCTCCCCTGCTCCCCTGCTCCCCTGCTCCCCTGCCCCCCTGCCTCCTCTGCTCCCCTGCCCCCCTGCCTCCTCTGCTCCCCTGCCCCCCTGCCTCCCCTGCCCCCCTGCCCCCCCTAATCCTCTCCCCAAGTTTGCAGTTGCAAATAAACTAGTACCAGCGCCACTGCTAATAATACAGTCGCTCCTGCTGCTGCATAACCAAAATCAAACTGACCAAAAGCCTCTTGGTAAATGTAGTAAACCAGCAGATTAGTCGAATTTAGTGGTCCACCGCCAGTCATCACAAAAACTTGCTCAAAACTCCGCAATGTAAAAATTGCGGTAGTAATGATTGCAAATATCATAGTCGGGCGCAATCCGGGCAAAGTAATATACCAAAATTGTTGCCAAGCATTTGCTCCATCTAAGTCTGCTGCTTCATAACGACTGGGAGGAATTGCTTGCAATCCTGCTAAAAAAACCACCATATTGAAACCCAGTTGTTTCCAAATACTCATTAAAATAATTACTGGCATTGCCCAAAATGTGTCTCCTAGCCAGGGTATCTCTGAAATCCCAAAAAAATTTAAAAGTCCGTTAACTGGGCCTGATGTTTGAAACAGCCAGCGAAACCCCAAACCGGCTGCCACAAGTGAGATAATTGAAGGTAGAAAATAGGCACTCCGCAGGATGCCCCGCAAGGGAATGGAACGGTTTAATAGTACTGCCAATCCCAAGGAGATAACTAAACTGGGAATGATGGTGGCAACAGTAAAATAGAAGGTGTTACCCAAAACTTGCAAGAAGTCGGGGTTGAGTAGCAAACGCCAATAGTTTTTTAAGCCTATCCAATAAATACCTTTTAAGGTGAAACTACCAGCAGTGAAACTGAGATAGAACAAATAGGCAATCGGCCAAATGATAAAAACACCCAGCAAAATTAATGCTGGTGCAAGAAAAATCCACGCGGCTACTGTATCATTATCCAACCACGACTTAGTATATATTTTTGGCATCTATAATTAACCCTCCTAGCTGTTATGACTCTCCGCCTTGATTCTACCCTGAGCTTAATTTCTCCCAACATTAGCGATAATTCCCAACAATTCGCCCCTTTAAAGCTGGGAATTATGGCTTCTGGGAATGGCAGCAATTTTGATGTAGTTGCCCAAGCTATCGAAGATGGGCAGCTAAATGCCCAAATTCAAGTTTTAATTTACAATAACCCCTCGGCGAAAGCAGCCGTCAGAGCAGCTAATAGAGGTGTAGAAACTGTTTTATTAAATCACCGCAACTATCAAAACCGAGAAGAGTTTGACGAAAAGATTGTGCAGACATTGCGGCACTACGATGTAGAATGGGTAATTTTAGCAGGGTGGATGCGACTATTAACGTCAGTTTTTATTGATGCTTTTCCTGAGAGGATTATCAATATCCATCCTAGTTTGTTACCTAGTTTCAAAGGAATCCATGCTGTAGAACAAGCCTTAGCATCTGGGGTAAAAATTACTGGTTGTACAGTGCATATAGCTTGTTTAGAAATGGATAGCGGCCCAATATTAATGCAAGCCGCAGTACCAGTACTGCCGGATGATACAGCAGAAACACTCCACGCCAGGATTCAAATTCAAGAACATCGAATTTTACCATTAGCGATCGCTCTGGCAGCTTCTTCGTCAAAAGTTACACTAAGCTTGTCGTAAAAATACATATATCAATTAGTGGCGCACAGCTAGCTGCGCGCCCTTACTATTCATCAGAGTTAGCTTCAGCAGCTTGATACGCTTGCAAAAGCCTAGCATGATCGAGAGTAAATCCTACTTGCATGGCTATTTGGGCAAATAAATCAATCTCAGATTGTTGCCAATCACGGGGTTCAGAACATTGGTGTGCAATTAATAAGCCAAATAGCTGCTCATCTTTAATAATTGGTGCTACTAAATTTGCTTTCACACCAAAAGATGCGAGCAGGTTAATGTGACAATCAGCCAAATTAGACTCATAAATGTTGTTGATTGCGACAACATCACCAGATTGGTACTTTTCTACATAGCTTTCAGTAAAACAAGGGTCGTGAATTTTAGACCGCAAAACTTTGGGATAACCCGGAAGCACTGATTCAGCAATAATAATTCCAAACCAATTAGCGTAAAAGCTATAAACCAGCACTCGGTCAGTACTCAGTGCTTTGCGAACCTCTTCCACAGCAGTTTTGATGATATCCTCTTCCTTGAGAGATTGGCGAATGCTGCGGATAATATCCACTAGTAACTGACTTCGCATCCTTTCAGCTTCAATTCTTTGCAGGAGTCTTGCATGGTCGAGAGCAAATCCTACTTGCATCGCCATCTGGCCAAATAAATCAATCTCAGTTTGTTGCCAATCACGGGGTTTGGAGCATTGATGTGCAATTAACAAGCCAAATAGCTCTTTATCTTTAATAATGGGGGCGACCAGATTTGCTTTCACACCAAAGGATTCGAGCAAGTTAATATGGCAGTCAGCCAAACCAGCTTCATAAATGTTGTTGATTGCCAGAACGCGACCAGACTGATACTCTTCTACATAGCCTTGACCGAAACATGGGTCTTGGATTTCAGCTCGCAAAACTTTTGGGTAAGTGAGAACAACTGATTCAGCAATCACTGTTCCAGACCAATCAGCATCAAAGCTATAAACCATCACTCGGTCGGTACTTAGAGCTTTGCGAACTTCTTCCACAGTGGTTTTGAGGACATCCTCTTCGTTGAGTGATTGACGAATGATGCCGATAGTATCTGCTAATAACTGACTTTGCACACTCTCAGCCTCGATGCGTTGCAGCAGCCTTGCATGGTCGAGAGCAAACCCGACTTGCATCGCTATTTGGGCAAATAAATCAACCTCAGATTGTTGCCAATCACGGGGTCTGGAACATTGATGTGCAATTAATAAGCCAAATAATTGTTCATCTTTGAGAATGGGGGCGACCAGATTTGCTTTGACAGCAAAGGATTCGAGTAAGTTAATATGGCAGTCAGCCAAACCAGCTTCATAAATGTTGTTTGTGGCTACAACGCGACCAGACTGATACTTTTCTACATAACCCTGACCGAAACAGATGTCTTGAATTTCAGACCGCAAAACTTTGGGATAACCTGGAACCACTGATTCGGCAATTATAATTCCAGACCAATTAGCGTCAAAGCTATAAACCAGCACTCGGTCAGTACTCAGAGCTTTACGAGCCTCTTCCACCGTCGTTTTGAGGACATCTTCTTCGTTGAGCGATTGGCGAATGCTGCGGGTAATTTCTATAAATACCTGAGCGTTATCTGCCTTGGTATCTACTTGTTGTAGAAGGTTGGCGTAATCAAGGGCAAATCCTACTTGCATGGCTATTTGAGAGAACAAATCAATCTCAGACTGTTGCCAAAAGCGAAGTCTAGAACATTGATGTGCAATCAATAAACCGAATAGCTGTTTGCCTTTGAGAATCGGTGCTACTAAATTAGATTTGACAGCAAATTGCTCCAGCAACTCAATATCACCATCACTGAGATCGCCTTGATGGATATTATCAATAGCATGGATGCTACCATTCTGATATTTTTCTATATACCCTGCCTCAAATCCAGGCTCAGAGACTGTAACCCCTAATATTTTCGGTAAACCAGGTGCTACTGATTCGGCAATAAAGGTTCCATTATAGCTGGAGTCGAAGCAAAAGATGGTGACGCGATCGATGCTTAAAGCTTTACGAATTTCTTCTGAGGTAGTTTTGAGAACATCTTCTTGATTGAATGATTCTCGAACCCAACGGGTAATTTTGATTAATAGTTGGGAGTAATCAGCTTCGGCTTCTTTCTCTTGTACTAAAACCGAAAGCAGGTCTGTGAATAAGGCGATGTTTCTTTCTAACATCACTAATTCATCTTGGCTAGCGATGAAGACTTGAGTAAACTCACTGTCTGGACGTAGCTTCTTTTTAATCTTATTAGAAATTGCAGCAACGTTGCTGACTCGACTTATAACTCGATTCGTCACAAAAACAGCGATCGCACCTGTTAAAATCGCTGTCACTCCCATACCAGTTAACAAGAGTGACAATTGTCTTTCTAGAGCAAGTTCAGTTTCTGTTGAACTTTGTTCACTCTCAAGTCTTACTTGCGGAGTTTGTGTGTTAATTAAATTAATGCCATATTTATAAGTAGCTGTTCCAATTGCAACCACAGGAAGGACACTTATACTTAGTGCCCAAACTATTGCTTTAGTTTTTAAACTCCATTTTTGTTGCCAGAGTCTCTGTTGACGATTTTGTCTTGTTTGGCTTTGAGAAAAAGACTGACTCATAAAGAAAACCTGGATTGCTGCAATTGAGAATCAAGTAAATAACCTCACCATCAAATTCTACATAAAACTTATAAAACAAGGACTGGCTTTTAGGAGTATTTTGAGGCACTAATGTTCTAGGTTATGTCCCATAGGGCTTTAATTGCCTTTCAACTCAAAAAAATTGGGTCTAATAAACAGGCTTGTTAACAATCAGATGGCGATCGCTTGGTTGGAATGTCTTATTTTCTCATTAGGAGTTGTGGTTTTCTGGCAAGGCAGCCAAACAATCTTTATTTTTTAACAAGGTTTTACAGACTTGTTTTCACAGTTACCCTTACCCGTAATCTCATGTCCGTTTGATTACTGACATGATTTTTCAAGTACATAAGGGACATGCAAAATTCATGCATCGACACAAAAAGTTGGTACTTCCTGCCCCCTGCTCCTCTGCTCCCCTGCTCCTCTGCCCCCTGCCCCCACAGCCTAATCTGCAATCAACTCTACTGCATCTCGTCCATCACAATTTTGTAGGTAAACTTTGACAATTTCTTCTTTAGCTGTAGGTAACTTCTTGCCAATAAAATCTGGGTGAATTGGTAATTCTCGATGGCCCCTGTCTACTAACACAGCTAAACGAATCACCTCTGGTCTACCGTAATCGTTGACTGCGTTCAAAGCAGCGCGAATCGTCCGTCCTTTGAAAATCACATCATCCACGAGTACAACAGTTTTCCCAGTAAGGTCAAAAGGAATTTCGCTTTTTGTTGGAGTCCGCAATCCAATTTTGTCGAGGTCATCTCGATAAAATGTAATGTCCAAAGCTCCGACTGAGACTGCTACACCTTCGAGTGTCTCAATTTGACGCGCTAATAATTCGGCTAATAACGCACCTCTGGTATAAATACCAAGAAGCACCAGTTGAGATAAATCACGCGTCCTTTCGACAATTTGAGAAGCAAGGCGAGTTAAGGTACGACGGATTTCTTCGGATGAGAGAATTTCAACTACTTTGGCAGACATAGCGAGTCATCAATTAGGAGTGATAAGTTAAGAGTTAGGAGTTTTTATTCTTAACTCCGAACTCCTAACTCCTAACTTTATATTTATCATTACCTATTTGGGAGCATTAAGAATATTGCGATCGCTATCCCTAACCATAGCAAAAAACAATATCGAGTCAGCTGTAAAGCATTCTGAATAGAAGTTGCAGTAATGGCATAAAGAGCATCTCCTAGCAGTGGTTTGTACTTAGCTACCCCCCGATACCAATTTGTACCCCCCATCTGCACACCTAAAAATGCAGCATAGGCGCATTCACTCCAACCAGAATTGGGACTAGGATCTTTAATTGCATCCCGACGACAAATTTGCCAAATATGCATCGGCTTACCTGATAGCAGCGCCAGAGTCACGACTGTTAACCGACAAGGTAGCCAAGTCAAATAATCTTCTAAGCGCGCACAGAACCATCCTAAATAAGTATAGGGTGCTTCTCGATAGCCCACCATTGAATCAAGGGTACTGCTGGCTTTATATGCTAAAGCCAAGGGAGTTGGCCCCACAACTGGTATAAAGACACCAACAATTGCATAAAAAAGCGGAGCTATTACCCCATCAGTGGCATTTTCTGCAACCGTTTCTAAAACGGCTCGGTAAATTTCTGCTTGTGAGAGGTTTTGAGTATCTCGACCAACATAATTACTTAAAATCTTTCGAGCCTTCTCTAAATCTCCGACTGTTAAAGGTTGTAAAACAGCCTCCGCTGCTACTCGCAAACTTTTGCCAGCAAAACAACTAGCCAAAAGAATGCTATCTATTGCAATTCCTAAGAATGGATGAACCCATCTGGCAGTTTGAATCATCAAAAAGCCAACAAGACCGCTACCAATTATTAAGATAATACCTAGTACAATTCCAGCTAGGCGTTGTGTTAGAGAATTTTGACACAATTGGAGAAAAAATTTGGTCAGCCGAGAAATTACCCACCCCATAACTTGCACTGGATGAGGCCAATCCCAAGGATCGCCAATTAAGTAATCTAAAAATGCTGCAATTATTAAGATATAGATATTATTAGTCATAAGTCGCAAGTCTTGGGTTAAAAGTTAAGGGTCAATATTTTGACTATTGACTCTTGACTAAACCACAAAACTAGCTTCTTCTCCAAGGGAAGCTTGCCGACTTCGAGCATCGTAATAAAGGTCTGCCAGAGTAATATTGTATAAAGCTTCTTTGAGCTTTTGGTTGAGTCTCTGCCAGAGGCTAAACGTTACCCAATCTTCAGCTTGTGTAGGTGCTGGGGTGTGATGAGGTAAATGGCTAGTCTCGCCAACAGCTTCTAAAATTTCTCCTATAGATATTTGTGCAGGCTCTCTTGCCAATTGATATCCGCCGATGCTACCACGAATTGATTTAACTATTGACGCACGACGCATTTCTATTAGTAGTTTTTCGAGGTAAGGAGCTGGGATATCTTGGCGTTTTGCGATCGCTCTCACAGATGCAGGCCCATATCTTGGCTGTAGACTCAAATCTAGCAACGCCTTTACACTATAGTGTCCTCTGGTAGTTAATTTCATTTTGGCAAGCTTTGTTGTTTTTTCTTTGTCTTCATGGCACTGCATCACCCTTAAAAGAAATTCTGATGTCGGCTTCCCACTCATAGACTTCTTTAGTTTGTCATTTCTAAATAACCAATACTTCGACTACGCTCAGTACAAGTGACTAATTACCAATCACCAATGACTAGGGATCAGTTTTGCTTATCATTCTGTGACTCAGTTCTCATCCTTAAGAAATAGACAAAATTTAGGGCGTTAGTTTAGAAAACTTAAAACTTATATAGTCTACCAGTAATTTACAAACTATATATATAGTTATCAGCATTGCCAGCATTCTCTAAAATAGATTGTCTTGGCAATATTGGTAATGGCATAACAATTGTGCATCTGAGTGTAATATACTTGGCTAGGTTGAGATAAAAACTAAAGGATTATGTTCCTGTTAGCTCAACCTCAGCTAAAATAAAATCGATTCAAACACTTCAAACATTCATTTTCGACCTAAGTTGATGCCTAAACAGAAAAAAATTGAACCCTTACTCGGCGAAGAACTGCTCAAAAAAGTTAAAGAGCTAGAGAACGAGAGCAAAGAAGACAAAGCTAAGAAGTGCGGCTACTATACCGTTACCAAAAATGGTATAGAGCGCGTCAATATGATGAAGTTCTTAAATGCCCTAATTGATGCTGAAGGCATTCAATTAGACAGTACACCCAGTGCTAATGGGCGTGGTGGACGTAGTGCTAGCTATAGAATTAGTGTGCAATCGAATGGTAACTTACTGATAGGTTCAGCTTATACAAAACAGATGAATCTTAAACCAGGAGATGAGTTTCTGATCACTTTAGGCAAAAAGCACATTCGTCTGAGACAGGTAGATCCAGAAGATCGCGAAGATGATGAAGCCATAGAAGCCACGGCTTAATAAATAAATAAATGGTCATTAGTCAATTCTCCGTTGTCTTGTGTCCTTTGTCATTTGTCCTTTGTGAAAAACAATGACTATAAACAGTCATTAGTCAAGTGTCCTTTGTGAAAAATAATGACTAATGACCAATGACCAATGACCAATGACTAATGACTAATGACTAATGACTATATCTGTAGTAGGTAAGACTGGTAAATAGTGGCGAAGTGCCTTGCGCGTAACTGCTAAATTACAGGTTAATGCAATTTGTTCTTTTTCTAATAAACCCAAAATGCGATCGGGTTTATCTCTTGCTACCACTGGTAATTGATGTAAACCTCGCAGACTCATCCGATCTAAAGCCTCAGATAAAAGTTCATCTTGCCATGCATAGAGAATTTCAGTAGTACAAATGTCTATGAGGGTTTGACTGGATAAATTATCGGGAATTTCGGTTAGGGAATTTGGGTATGTTTGCCAAATAGCAAGGGCACGGTTAATATCTTCCAAAGAAAGTATACCAACTAATTGCTCTGCTTCATCAAATACTAAAGCACTACGAACGCGATCGCGGGTCATTTCCACAGCTGCATCTAATACTCCCAAAGTTGCAGGTAACTTTTTGGGACAGGGATACATTGCATCTTCTACCAAAATTTGCTGCACAATTTCCGCTTGTTCATCTTTCAATTCCGAAAGACCGATTTGTTGTAGATTAGAGTTAGAGTTAAAAGTTGGTTTAATCCTTTCTACTAACCAAACACTCAAACCCACAGCTGCCATCAACGGTAAAACAATTCGATAGTCGCGGGTTAATTCAAACAGCATTAAAATAGCCGTTAACGGCGCTCTCACACTAGCAGCTAGCACTGCTGCCATTCCCACCATTGCGTAAGCTGGCGGAGCCGCCATTTGATCGCAAATTGTCGGGAATGCTACACCCAACATTTTGGCGTAAGCCGATCCAAAAGAAGCACCTAAAAACATTGCTGGTGCGAACAAACCACCGATGAAACCACTACCTGCACTAATTGCGGTCATTAATAATTTCACCACCAACAATACCACCAATAAGTAGAGTGGAAACTCCACATCTTGAAGCATTGCTTCTACAGTTTCATAACCTACACCCAGAATTTGCGGAAACTGCAAAGCAACAGCACCAATGATTACACCGCCAATAATTGGATGAATCGGCTCAGGAATTCGTCCCAAAAAGGCAAAACCTGGAACCTTCCCAGCAAAGCAAGCTTTTGCTCCCCGAATTGATTGAGTATAAGCCAGAGAAACGAGGCTGGCCCCTAAACCCAAACCAAGGTAAAGAGGTAATTCCAAAGGACTGCGAACTTGGTAGACAGGTAAATCAAAAGCAGGTTGGGTCCCCAAACCAATTTGGGCAATTAATGCTGCTACCACCGCTGCTAGTAGCACCACACTGACAGCAGAAGTAGCGAAAGATGTCGCTCCCATCACCACCTCCAGGGCAAAAAATACTCCAGCGATGGGAGCATTAAATCCCGCAGCAAGTCCCGCCGCCGCGCCAGCACCCAATAGCAAACGTTGTCGTTCTTGAGATACATTGAGAATTACAGAGAACAACATCCCAAAATTTGCGCCAATTTCGACACTCGGCCCCTCTGGCCCCAAAGAAGCACCGCTCCCTAAAGAAACAGATGCGGCCAGCATTTTGCTAACTGGTCGTAGTGGTCGCCTAATCTCTGTTCCCTGAGAGGCGGCGATGAGAGATGAAAGTCCAGGGCCAAAGTCTTGAGTGCGCCAGCGCATCAAGCCAACAATTAATCCGCCAAGGGTGGGAACGCAGGCTAAAGTCCAAGCACCCCAGGCGCCAATTTGACCCATTAAATTTTCCAACATCAGCTGGTGAACCAACTGGATTAAATAGTGAAAGGTGACTACACCCATACCAGTACCACCGCCAATGAGCATGGCTAAAAACAGCACCACTGTTTCTGGGGATGGTTGAAAACGATTAATTAGGTGAGCTAAACGAGCGGAAGGTGTAGGAAAGGCAGGTTGTTCCGTTACCTTCCTCAGTTGAGTGGGAGGCAAGAGAGTCATTGAGAGGCGGGGTAAATGTAAGAAAAAATTTAAATTTTTATCTGTTATTTATCATTGTGAGCCATTATTTAGCAACCGGACAAGTAGACTTTATTTGCTTAACTTACAAAGCTTTAGCTAAAAATGTCATTGTGCAAAATTTGTGTGGGGAGAATGGTTAAATGAGAGACAATTATTATTTAAGGGTCAGCGATGCCTAAGTTGGGCGTAGCTGCGGCTAGTGGGGTGCGAGTGGGCACCAACACTATTTTTTCTAGAGACAACAAAGTTTTTTCGGCTGGGTGGACGCACCCGTAAACATTAACCATGAGTCATCCTTGTTTAAATCTAGCTATACTCGTGTTGCGACTATTGAGCCATCCTTGGTAGTAATAGAATGTATGTATGATTGATGCTTGATATCAGATCGTACATTGATCCCAATTCAATATAGCTATTTGTTATAGAGCGAGTAAATGGACTAGGCGGATGAGGTAAATGAATATACACACTTTTGATAATCATTATGTTACTTGCCCAATTTGCCAAAGAAATGCCACGCCAAAACCAGTTAAAACGCGCATGGGCTTGTTTTGCTGTCCCTATTGCCAGGAAAGGCTAGTAGTTTGCCAAAGTGGTCATTATGTCCGCGATCCGTTTACTTGGAGACAATTGATGATGTCTTCATCGCTACGTCGTCAAAGCCGACCTTTAGCGAGGATTATCAGAGATTTTGTCCTACTCAAGCGTCCGATGGTAGCATTGGCTGTAGGTAGTGCCATTTTCTTTAGTGCGATCGCTTTGACCCAAGAAAAGACAAGTTACGATCGCCAAATTATTCCCACAACAGAGAAAGTTAATGAACCAGGAAACAAATCTCAGTAAATGGATTACTTTTGTATAAATCAAATTCTACTTTGATTTTTGTAATATTATAACTAAATACTCTGATAAACCGTGTCTTATTACCCTAAATAGGACGCGGTTTTATATTATGTCCGTTTAAAGAGCGATCGCTAATTAGGTAAGTATTTTCAGCACTAAAGTGCTAACTACAAACTGTTGTTTATTTATGCTTATCTAATGATTGCAATAGATCCTTGGGTAAAGACGCGGTGAATCGCGTCTCTACAAATGGTCTATTTGTCGCATTCTTTTTTCCAATTGGTATAAATCGCAGGTTTTTTATACTTTTGGGAAAAAGGCGATCACTACACTACACGATTATCATTACCTTTTGGGCAACGATCTGATTTTTTCCTGACAAGGGGACAAGGGGACAAGGAAAATAACCATGCCCTATGTCCCATATTTACAGCCGATTAGTATTTTTTGTGACTAACTTCCAACCTTCAGCTTGGTCAATTAGCTTCATCGACTCTAGTTGAAGATTGTTGAAATCAGATACATTAAGCAGAAAGTAGGGTTGGCCGTTGTAGTGCCAATAATATTCCAGTTCACCAACAGAAGCGGGAATGATGGTGCGATCGCTATAATAATCCAACGAGGGACGATGGTAAGGAAAAGATGTGTAAATCTTCCTCGTCGTTGGATTTGCCCGCACAATCATGGCGGCGACTGGTTTAACTGGATAGGCTTCAGATAATTCCCAAACCCAGTAGTTAGATTTCATTAACAGTAGCAGCGAAATATAACTTCCCCAAAACAAAATCTTCAGAAATTGTCCGTCGCCTCGTTCTGCCAAAATAGCTGCTAAGGACATAGTTAAAGCTACTGCGGCAAAAATCAGTTGTAAATCTGTTTTTGGTGTTGTACCCGCACTGAAATAAATACTACCAGCAGAAGCAGCCACAGCAAGTATTGCCAAACCAGCAACCCAAGCACGGGGATAAGATGAGAGTAAAGGCGAATTTTCCGTTTCTGATAATTGGATACCAAAAGCTAAAGCTAAACTAGGGTAAATCGGGAATAGATACCAAGGAACTTTGGTAATCATGAAGGAAATTATCAGCAGATAAACTCCACTCCACGCCATTACTAGTTTTGCCCAGCTAAGGTTGCGATTTTCCCAGGTTAAGCGGACAGTTTGTGGTAAGAATAATAACCACGGCCATGTGTATTTGAGAAGTTCAATCACATAGTACCAAGGCGGTTCAGAATTCCCTTCTACAACTGAGCCAATTCGGCCTAGTGATGGGTTGGCAATACCAATTTGGGCGAAAGTATAACCATAGTGAATTAGTTGCGCACCATACCAAGCAGCTACAGGTAGAATGCCAATTAAGATTGCGATCCAGAGATAGTAACAAGTGAGCAGTCGTGGTGTATCCCAAAACATAAATACGATGGCGATCGCACCAAGTAATACACCTAACAGTCCTTGAGTTAAACAAATAAACCCAAAGCTAATGCCAACACCAAGACAATAACGTAAATCTCGGCGCGATCGTAATACGCACAACATCATCACCATCAAAAAACTTACCATCGCCCCATCTAACATTGCTAACCGCCCATGACGTACCACGGGTAGCATTGTTAGGTAAATTAAGGCGCTATAAATAGCAGCCCAACGTTGGCGAAATATCTCTTGAGCAATGCAATACAGTAAAGGTACAGATGTTGCTGTTAAAATTGCTCCAGGTAGGCGCGTTGTCAACTCATTTTCACCTCCTAGAGAATAAGCCCAAGCTATTAGCAAATGCATCAAAGGCGGCTTGTTGTGATATGGTTCGCCTCCTAACGTTGGGTAAAGCCAACGCATTGAACCTGCTGGGGCGTGCCAAATTTCACGAGCAACCTGTGCCACAGTACCTTCATCCCAATCTCGCAGCGGCAACCCTCCCAGATTGATGCTAAACAGTAATACTGCTGCCAACAGCAATACTATTAGCCATACCCAATCAATCCATTTGCCAACCGTGCGATGCTGTTTTTCCAGATGACTCCAAATAAAGCTTCCTTCTTGCATATTCTCTGGTAATCATTTTACTTGCTGGTTTGATTACATAGAGACATCTAGCGAATCTCCAATGTTGTCACCCAGTAACAACGTATGTTTTTAACAATTGCTAGTTTCCAAGATTAACTCAAATTTTTCTAATTAGCGCTATTTTTCAAAAAAATATATTGGTTATTTAAATAACATTTAAGCCAATAAATGATAAAAATAATACAAGTGATCAATTATTTATTACCTGTTAGATAGTCCGTAAATAAACTTGTATTTTCTTTTGAACGTGACGCTTAGTTTAAAATTTATCTATTTATTTCTATCTGGCTAAGTCCATAAATTTTGTAACCGATTGCTACACTAATTAAATTCTATACTGAATACTTCATAAATTTGATAGATAAATTTTTGAATAGTAGTTTTACGATAAAACATAATTATTCATTTTTTTAATAAGTATCTAAGCATAAATAAATTTAAAGTTTGTAGTAAGGAGTTTACTTTTGATAATCCTTGCTCTGAGCGATCAATTGCTCACTACAAACTAGGAGTTTATTTTATATTTAATTATACCTACTTACTTCAATTAAATCCAACAATTATTAATAGAAACTAGTTATTAATAAACCTGTTCAAATAAACTAATTTTGCTTTTTTAATTTTAATTAAGCAATTCTTGAATTAAGATATCTATGATATACAATTTTTGAAGCACTTTCGATAACAATAAATAACTAAAAATTATTGGAGACTGTCAATGAATTTACCTGTAGTTGTAGATATTACTCTTGGCTTGGTTTTTATTTACTTGATTTTGAGCTTGCTAGCTTCGGAAATTCAGGAATTAATTGCCACATTATTACAATGGAGAGCAAAACATTTAAGAACTTCAATTGAATTACTTTTATCAGGTGGTAGTGAAAGTGAAAAGTCAGATATTATTAATGCAATTCATTTGGTACAAAAACTTTATAACGATCCTTTGATTAATACATTGAATCAACAAGCCAAGGGTAAATTAGAAAAGCATTTCCAAGAAATTACTAAAAAACCTGATAAAATAGTACTAGAAAAACAAAGCGGTCCTTCCTATCTTCCTTCGGAAACATTTTCAATTACTTTATTAGATACCTTAAAAATTCCTGAGCTAATTAATCATGTTAAACATCCTAGTGAAGAAACAAAAACCAATTTGCAGATGATATTAGCCTCTTATAAAGAACTTAAAAAAGGCATTAATAATCCAAATAGTGCAAGTTACGCAAAAATTCAAGAAATTTATGGAGAGATTGACCAAAAATTTATAAATTTTGTTAATAATGAGTTACCTGATGAAGTCCCTAATAGTTTAATTAAGAGCCTTAGTGTAATTGCTCAACGTAGCAGGATAAAGATTGGCGATCTCACAGAGGAAGTGAATCAATTTAAAAATGAAGTAGAAACATGGTTTGATCGCTCGATGGATCGAGCAAGCGGTGTTTATAAGCGAAATGCCAAAGGAGTTGCTATTTTAATTGGAATATTAGTTGCTTTTTTAACCAATACTGATACATTTCACTTGGTTAAAAGACTGTCGCAGGATTCGGTTATCCGCTCTACCATTACTCAAAGTGCAAGTCAACGAATCGATTATATTAAAGATCCAGAAGCCAGAAAGGAGATTGAAAAGCTATTAGGAAATGCTTCTATACCCATTGGATGGCAAAATATTAATCAACAGTTTGAGTTATTAGATACGACGGAATCGAATAGAATTTACATCAGAATTTCACAGGTTTTTAAATTAATTTGCGGTTGGATAGTGAGTGGTTTTGCTATTGCTATGGGTGCGCCTTTTTGGTTTGATATCCTGAATAAAGTTATCAATGTGCGGAATGCAGGGCCAAAACCTGTTGCGTATACTAAGGATCAACCGTCTCAGAAATAGTGTTTAAATTAAATCAAAAAATAAAAATAACTTGGAGTTTTAATTCTTTATTCTGAAGAGTGATGTCAATTTGCCTAATAAATTCTCGAAAGTAAAATCTTCGTTCTGTTTCCGACAAATCTAACCAAAATTGTGGTATTGAAACAGCTTGAGCAACAGAACCCAAGTTAACTGGAGGGAGAATTGCCAACTTTGCTTCGAGTGCAGAAATTTCTGTGCGGAGTTTGTAAGCCCTTAATTTTGCTGTTTCGACATCTAAAATTCCAGTTTCAATTAAAGCGGGTAACTGAGCAAGTATTTCTTGCTGACGAGCGATCGCTTGTCCTAAACTATTCTTGAATGCATCCAACTGAGGAAAATTCATTCCTGCTACCGCCAGAGGTAAATCACGGCAAACGGTTTCAATGGTATGTTCCAACACCTGTTGGTAAGGAATAGCCCTACACTTGGGGCTTTGGGGACAGCTAGTAGAACGTAAATAAAGATACTCTTTATCTTGGTTGCGTTGGGTAACACGGGTAACTGTGAAATGTGACTGACACTCAGCACAGACAACCAACCCAGCGAGAGAACGCGGTGCGCTAGCAGTTCGAGATGGTAAACGGCTGTTACGGCGCAAAAGTCGGTCAACTTGGGCTGCTTCTTCCTTAGAAATTATTGGAATATGGGTATTGGAGATAATTTCACCATTTTGGTAAGCTGTATTGCCGCGATAGACTGGATTAGTCAGCCAGCGTCTTCCTGTGGTTACAGAGATTTTCTTGCCGTATTTTTTCGCCAAGTAACGCACTGAACCCCGCAGGGAGCCATAAAGTAAAAAGTGTTCAAAAAAATCTTTGACAACTGGTGAAGTACTGCGGTCAATGGTATATTTTCCCTTACCTCTGCGATAGCCGTAGGGAACTTTGCCAGGTGGCGGTGCAACCTCAAGACGATTACGGGCGTGTCCTTGGCGGATGCGACGGCTACGTTGCTGACGTTGGATTGCGTGTAGCAAATTCAGCAAGTCAGCGCCCAAAGGGTAATTTTCGGAAGTGTAGGGTTGTTCAGTGGCGATTACTGCGATTCCCATGACTTCAAGTTGATTGAGGCGATCGCTAATTTCCTCTACAGTATCTCCCAATTCTTCCAACCGACGAATCAGGAGATAATCTGCTGGTTCATTTTGGCAATCGGTAAATAATTGTTGTAATTGCGATCGCAAAGAAGAGTCTGGCTTGCCCAAATCTTCATAAACCCGATCCACCTCCCATCCCCAATCGGCTTGATCGGGAGAAGATTCTAATAACGGATCGGTGTAAGAGTAAGCAATTATTTTCAAAAGTTTAGCGCAGCCCCACAAAGAAATGGTATTAGTTATAACTACTAGCTTGACGACAAAACATCAAGTGATACTGTCCGCCTAGTGCCATGAGTTCGTCATGAGTGCCTACTTCGATAATTTGACCGTGTTCTAGTACTACTACTCGATCTGCTAGTTTTGCCAAAGCGAGGCGATGGCTAACTACAACGGCTATTCTTCCCTTCGCCAGGTTACGCAAAATATTGTAAATTTCATGTTCTGTTTTCGGATCGAGGTTCGCTGTTGGTTCGTCAAGGATGACTAATTCGGCTGGAGAGAGTCGCAGCAAAGCACGAGCGATCGCTAATCTTTGCCATTGTCCTCCTGATAGATCGATACCACCTTCTAGCTGTTTGCCTAAGAGAGTTTCCAAACCTCGATCGAGATTTGAAATTACTTTTGTCAAACCAGCCTCAGCGATCGCTTCCATAATTGCATCGTCATCCTTTATTTTAAGTAAATCCCCAAAAGCAACATTCTCCCGCACGGTAGTTGGAAAACGAGCGTAATCTTGCATCACTACATCAACTCGCGATCGCAAATCTTCTAATGAGAGCGATCGTAAATCTTGGCCATTCCAAATGATCGCACCTTGGCTAGGATCGTAGAGGCGACATAATAACTTTGCTAATGTAGTCTTGCCAGCACCATTTTCACCCACCAATACAATCATCTCGTTGGGGTGAATCGTCAGGTTGATGTTTTTTAGAATTGGCTGATTGCTATTGGGATAGGTAAAAGATAGATTTTTGATGTCAATACCTGTTTGCGATCGGCGATCGTTCTCATTTCTTTGAAAATGCCGATTGTTAGCAGTCGATTCTCTGACTTCTCCCCATACCTTTGTTACTGATTTTGATTGCAACTCTGCATGAGAACCGGACAACTGCGGCTCTAACTCCAAAAGCTGGAAAATCGGCGTAGTTGCCAGTGCAATATTATATAACTCTGACCCGCCAGACATCAGATTATCCAAACTCCGCCGCACTTCCAAAATTACCCCAGTGTAAAGTGCCAAATCTCCTAATGTATGGGTTCCACCTAGCACTCCCTGAATTACGTATATGTATGGCAACGCCAAGCCGAACCCACTCAATAAAGACCAACCAATAACCGCTGTCGTCCCTCGACGGCGGATTTGTTCCATTGCTCTAAAAATGGTACGGTAAAGTCCGTGCCAGCGTTCTAGTAGTAAAGGTTGCAAGCTAAACAAGCGTATTTCTTTGGCGTATGTTTCCCCAGTTAAAACCGTTTTATATAAGTTCATTTCCCGAAGAACACTTGCTTGGGTTCTTTCTACTCCCCAAGCTTGCTTACGGTATTTTACCTGCACATACATGACGGGGGTAACGCAGCTAAACAAAATTAGCGGTATCCACCAAGCCAAGGACACCGAAAGCAGTATGGCTGGAATGAAAATAAAAATTCCCTCTAACATCGTCACCAGCCTAAGACAAAGCTCTGGAAGTCTTTGCACTCCCTTTTCGGTCAACTGCACCAAATTGAGCAAATCGGGTGTTTCAAACAGCGCAATATCTTCAAAAGTGGCAACCTTTTCAATCACTTGTCCTTGGACAAAGCCGAGAATGCGATCGCGCAAAGAACTATACACAAAGGCATTAATGTTAGCGATCGCATCACTAACCAAATTTACTAGCAGCGAACCTACAATACTGGACACTAGCAACGGTTGCGAAAGTATGAGGGCGATTGCATTCTGCGTTGTCCCTGTACTCAATAAGCGGGTAATTTCATCAATGATCGTTTTGTTGAGCCAAATAGCGATCGCTGGGCCTGCACCACCCACTAATGTCAGTATTGTTACATAGCGTAGCTCCTTTGGAACTACCTGTATTACTGTTGCTACACTCCGGCGAAATGCTTGAAATGGAGAAATTTCAATTATTTGCATATATTTTAAAGTAGCAAATAATAGCAAAATTCCCAGACAGACGTTGTGATCTCAATTCAACGGATTTACTTAGCTTTAAAGATGACAAAACAGGAACCATGCCAACTGGAAAAAGGAAAATCTGATGGCAATCCATGAAATGTTATGACTACCTGCACATGAGCAAAAGCGAAAGCTAAGAATATCGGAAGTTGGAAGCGGTGAAAATCGCACATATAGATTAAACTTCTTGCGAAAGTCGGGGTAAAGGTGAAGGGGAAAAGGGTAAAGAAACTCAAAATTCTTTCCCTTTAACCTTTACCCTTTTCCCTAAGAGGGCAAAAATATATTTTTGCAAGAGGTCTAGGTCTATTTAACACAGAACTGCGCGGTATAATACCCGCCATCTACTCTACCAAGAGAGCGACACCGAGTCGGCAAGCGTCCGCAGAAGCGTCACAGCCCCTTAAAGTAAAATGGCACTAAGAAAAGCCCAAAGGCTTGTTTAGTCTCGTTCCTAGTCTTAAGACTGGGAATGTATTCAGAGAGGCTCTGCCTCTCGTCAAGAAAGAGGAGGCAGAGCCTCCCAGAATGGGTTCCCAGTCTCCAGGCTGGGAACCAGTCAGGGCAAGGGCTGTATCTTAACTTAGTGCCATTCCCCTTAAAGTAGAAGATTGCATACAAAAAAGCCCAGTCATCTCTAACTGGGCTTTTAGCTATCTCAATCTATTGGAGGTGAGAAGTTTCGCATTTATGCAGCAGGTTGTTCTAGATTAACCTTGACAACTTTGTTCTTTTCTTCCTCGGACTTAGGCAGTGTCAAATTCAAGATACCGTCTTTATAATCTGCGGTAACATTGGTATTTTGAACCCTAGCAGATAGAGGAATTACACGTTGGAACTTGCCATAGTAAAATTCACTCTTGGTAATACTCTTGTCTTGGGTTTTAGTTTCAGACTTGCGCTCACCGCTAATGTGAACAGCGTCTTGGGTGACTTGAATATCTAAGTCTTTAGCTTCCAGTCCTGGCAGCTCTAGCTTGAGATGAATCGCATCATCGGTTTCGTGCAGTTCAGCAGCCGGAACTCTGATAAAGCTTTTTTCAAGCCGTGCAGATGGTACTCTGGTATCTCCAAATAAGCCGTTGATGTGACGTTCTAAAGCGTTCAATTCTTGCCAGGGGTTGTAACGAACTAGTACCATAACTCTTTCTCGGAAAATTCAGCTATTGTTTAATCGTTTTTGCACTTGATTTTGTGCTTATGTATTCATAATAAGTATGGTTCCAACTCCTGTAAATTCGGTAATCATCACCTCATTAAATAATGATTACCGCACTTAATTAGACCTAAAACAAAGATTACGGTTTACCCGAATTCCTCGGTTCGGTAAACCAGAATAATGACTTTGAGAATCTGTAAAATTCATACGTAGTAATAAATTAGGTTTTGGCTGTAGAATTTAAATCTGTCAAAGAATTATGCCTTTGATATTCAATCCGCACTTGCTTAACATCAAGCTCAGATTCTAAAAATACGAGTTTTTCTACTTGCTGTAATCCCACATTTTCAAACTGTGCTAATTCTGAGTCTGATAATGGCCAAGGTGGGCCAGAGGGTTCAACTTCTGTATCTCGAACACGAGTAATCAGCAAAAGTGTGCCACCAGGAGCAACAAAGGAGGTAACTGAAGAAATAACCCAATAACGTACATTCAACGGCAAAGCTTGAATATTACGACATTCAAAAACAAAATCAAAAGCTTGATGCCATTGTGAGGGAATTGCTAACAAATCTGCAACTACATAGTTGACAGTCGAATCTGGAAATCGCTCTTGACACAAGCGTAGATGCGAAGCAGCTTGTCGTCAGACATCGCTGTCGGTGAAATATCAAAGGTGGTTACTTCAAATCCCAGATGAGCTAAAGCTTCGGCATCATCTCCCAAGCCGCAACCAATCACTAGCGCCTTTTGCCCAGAAGCGAACGGTTGATGATTCGTCAACCAATCTTGTAGATAAGGGTGAAGAGTTAACTTTGCCTAAGGAATTTTTGCTGTATCACCTTTAGCTTCGGTATATAACACATCAAACCATGCTGATGGTTCTGATTATTGTACAGCTTCGGTAGCTAACTGTTTAACATAAAATCGTAAATCTTCAGGTTGCTGTTCAAACATAAAAACTGACATTACTAACAATTGTGCAAAACTTCGGAATACCCTAAGTATTGTAGATGAGGAAAAGCGATACCTACGGTTTACTCTATTACACTATCAGGCAAGGATTTGTCGCTGTTAAAATTGCGTTGGCAGGAGTACGGAGCCGTAGAAACGCAGCTATATAGTAGCAGAGCCTCTGTTTAGGTGAAAACAGCAAAACAAGAGGTATAGCAAAGTGCTGAGTGCTGAGTGCTGAGTGCTGAGTAAGAACCCGGTCTTTCAAGCCTTTGAGCAATCAACACTGTCCTAACCTATGTGACTACGGCTATAGTAGATTTTTTAATTAGACTGCAAAGAAAGGGCTTTAAAGCTACTCTTGTAATTCAAGAGTCTTGGACTTGCTGTAATAAATTAAATTAGCAAACATATATTTAGCCGAGTTTTACAGGCTGATTTTGGACAATAATTCTTTAAAACTGGTTTCAACTCTGGACAATAATTCTTTAAAACTGATTTAATTGCTGAAAGCCGCGAAAATAGGTAACTTATGCCCCTGAAATTGGAAAAAATGGACATTAATTCTTTAAAATGGACAATAATTATTTAATGGTGTACATTCGCAAATTATATGTCGCTATTCGCAGATAGTGTCGCAACCGCATCGAAATAGCTGAAACCTTTATAATGTAAGGATTATAAACTATTTAATGATGCAGAAAATAAATTTGCTTAATTCGCATTTTCTATGTCGTAAATCCTAGATTATCAAATTAAATGTCGTTTGTTAAGATTTAGGTATTTATCAAATTGTATGTCGCATTCTTAGTAAATTAATGGTACATTAGTACCTTAATTATTCATGAGTGTTTTTCACTCCAATGGCAGACAAACAATTTGAATTCACGGAAGAATTAACGCAAGCTCCAGATGCTATTTTTCTTGACAAGAGTAATTTTGTTGTAGATCCATCCCAAATTATTCTGGAAACATCAGATAGGCATAAACTGACATTTAATCTGATCCAGTGGCTTGCTGAATCACCGAATCGCACAATTAAGTCTCAGAGAAAGCACGCTATTGCAAATACGCTTAGTGTTTCTACTCGCCAGGTGGAACGTCTCCTCAAGCAATACCATGATGACAAGTTATCAGAATCAGCAGGAGTACAACGCTCAGATAAGGGAAAACATCGAGTCAGCGAAGAGTGGCAAGAATTTATCAAAGCAATTTATGAAGAAAGTATTGACAAGAAACATCCAATTTCACCAGCATCTATAGTTCGTGAAGTAAAGCGACACGCGGAGGTTGACCTTAAGCTGAAACCAGGAGATTATCCTCATCAAGCTACTGTTTATAGAATTTTAGATCCTTTAATCGCACAACAGAAACAGAAGACAAAAGTCAGAAATCCGGGTTCGGGATCTTGGATGACAGTTGTAACAAAAGATGGACAGCTACTGAAGGCTGACTTTAGTAACCAAATTATTCAATGCGACCATACCAAACTGGATATTCGCATAGTTGATAGTAATGGTAATTTATTGTCTGACCGTCCTTGGCTAACTACTGTTGTGGATACTTTTTCAAGCTGTGTTGTTGGTTTCCACTTATGGATCAAACAACCAGGTTCTACAGAGGTGGCTTTAGCCTTAAGACATGCTATTTTGCCCAAGAACTATCCTGAAGATTATCAGCTAAATAAAGTTTGGGAAATATGCGGTCCTCCTTTTCAATATTTTTTTACTGATGGTGGAAAAGATTTAGGATCAAAACATCTAAAAGCCATTGGTAAGAAACTAGGATTTAAGTGTGAACTACGCGATCGCCCTCCCGAAGGCGGTATTGTAGAACGGCTTTTTGGAACTATTAATACTCAAGTTCTCAAAGATTTACCTGGTTATACAGGGTCAAATGTTCAGGAACGCCCCAAAAATGCAGAGAAAGAAGCGTGTTTGACAATACAAGATATAGACAAGATCCTAGCTAGTTTCTTTTGTGATATTTATAACCACGAACCATATCCCAAAGATCCCCGCGAAACAAGATTTGAGCGCTGGTTTATAGGAATGGGAAGAAAACTACCTGAACCTTTGGATGAGCGAGAATTAGATATCTGTTTGATGAAAGAAGCGCAACGAGTTGTTCAAGCGCATGGATCTATACAGTTTGAGAACCTGATTTATCGAGGAGAATCACTCAAGGCATATAGAGGTGAATTTGTAACGCTGAGATATGATCCAGACCATATCCTGACTTTATATATCTACAGCTGCGAAACTAATGATAATGGAGAAGAATTTTTGGGTTACGCTCATGCCGTAAACATGGATACCCATGATTTGAGTATAGAAGAATTGAAAGCCTTGAATAAAGAGCGAAGTCAAGCTCGTAAGGAGCATTTTAACTATGATGCCTTATTAGCATTAGGTAAACGGAAGGAACTTGTAGAGGAACGTAAAGAAGACAAAAAAGAAAAAAGACGCTCAGAACAAAAGCGTCTACGTTCAGCTTCCAAGAAAGCCTCAAATGTTGTTGAACTGAGGAAAAGTAGAGCTAACGTTTCTTCAAACAAAGATGACAAACTGGAACTCTTACCAGAGAGAGTTTCAAGGGAAGAAATACAGCTTCCGAAAACAGAACTGCAACCAGAACTATCTGGTCAAGCTGACACTCAAGAGCAGGAGAGACACAAACTGCTTGTCCCTAACCGTAAACAACATTTGAAGAAGATTTGGTAATTTATGGCGCGATCGCAACTTGCTATTCAGTCTTCCGTTGAAGCCTTAGCTCCTGAGCTAGATTTAAATGCTCAACTTGCTAAAGTCGTTGAAGTTGAAGAAATATTCAATAATTGCTTCATACCAACTGATCGTGCTTCAGAATATTTTAGATGGTTAGATGAGTTGCGGATACTGAAACAATGCGGTCGAGTAATTGGCCCCAGAGATGTGGGGAAAAGCCGAGCGTCTCTTCACTATCGCCAAGAGGATAGGAAAAAACTTTCGTATGTCAGAGCTTGGTCAGCATCGAGTTCCAAGCGTCTATTTTCGCAAATTCTTAAGGATATTAACCACGCAGCACCAACAGGTAAGCGGGTAGATTTACGTCCAAGATTGGCTGGTAGTCTTGAATTATTTGGGATAGAACAGGTCATTATTGACAATGCTGAAAACCTCCAAAGAGAAGCACTGTTAGACCTCAAGCAACTTTTTGACGAATGTCATGTTCCTGTCGTCTTAGTTGGAGGACAGGAGCTAGATAAAATCTTGATAGATTTTGATTTGTTGACTAGCTTTCCAACACTGTATGAGTTTGATCGCCTAGAATACGATGATTTTAAGAAAACACTAAGTACAATTGAATTCGATATTCTGGCTCTGCCGGAAGCTTCTAATTTATCTTGCAGTCCTATATTTGAGGTTCTAGCTGAAAGTACAGGTGCGCGGATAGGACTGCTAGTCAAAATACTCACTAAGGCAGTTTTACATTCACTCAAGCATGGCTTTGGCAAAATTGATCAAAGCATTTTAGAAAAAATCGCTAGTCGGTATGGCAGAAAATACATTCCCCTCGAAAACAGAAATAGCAATAAATGAAGATTATGACATTCTGCCAAGGTTGGGCTATGTTGAGCCATACCCAAATGAAAGCATAAGTCATTATCTAGGACGCTTGCGCCGATTTAAGGCTAACAGTCTTCCTTCAGGATATTCTTTAGGAAAAATTACTGGTCTTGGTGCTATCACAACACGATGGGAGAAGCTTTATTTCAATCCCTTTCCGAGTCTTGAGGAATTAAAAGCTTTGAGTAAGCTAATTGGTGTGCAGGTCGAGAGGTTATATGAGATGCTGCCACCAAAGGGTATAACTATGAAACCCAGACCAATTCGGTTATGTGGTGCTTGCTATGCAGAAGTTCCTTGTCACCGCATTGAGTGGCAGTTTAAGGAGAAAATGAAGTGCGATCGCCACCAGTTGGGTTTTTTAACCAAATGTACTAACTGCGAGACACCTTTCTCAATTCCCTCAGATTGGGTAAAAAGTGAATGCCCTCATTGTTCTCTGCCTTTTGCAAAGATGGCAAAGCGTCAAAAGATTTATTGACCTCTAGATGTCTAAAAAAAATATATGTCTATGAAACAAATAGAGTAGTATTTGTCACCCAGACACGGCAGAATTCTAGAGATAAAATTGCAATAAAGTAAAATCCGTCTTGAGAACAAGGTTTAGGGAAAATTGGACTGGTCTAGCTTCAATCTTCATGGCGATGCTCCTCAACGTGCTTTTGAATCTCTAACAGGAATAATTTTCGAGCGATGGTGTCACCGTGAATATGCTTCACAGGTTAGGCAGGTGATATTTGTTAATGGGGCTGGAGGAGATGGCGGCGTTGAAGCGTATGCTCAGTTGAATAATGGGGATATCATTGGATTACAGGCAAAATGGTTTAGAGAACCACTTGAATCTTCTCAAATTATTCAGATTAAAGGTTCACTCAGCACAGCTGCGACTCAAAGGAGTGGGTTAGTAAGATACGTAGTTGTGGTTCCTCGTGACTTGAGTGATGTCAGAAGAATTGGTAAAAACGGACAAAGAGTTGACACTGAACGCGATCGCTGGAATAAATTTATAACTTTTGCTAAGACAACTCATCCAGGGATCACTGTTGATTTGTGGGATGAAACTCGGATTGCTTCTCTACTAGCCGAACTGGGCAGTGAAGGATTGCGTCGCTATTGGTTTGAAGGCTCAGTTACTGACCTAGAGTACATTGGTATGAAGTTCAACCAAGCTCAAAATGGTTGGCTGAGTAACCGATATACCCGTGATTTACATCAATCTGGCCAAATAGAGCAGGATTTGAAGATTCGATTGAATGGCCCTGGCATTTATCCTGGGTGGCTAGAAGGCGTTAGGCAAATGCGTAATCTTCTAGAAGATGCACACATTGCAACAAATCGCCTGAGACGCTACCCAGAATTTATGGAGCAAGTAGATGCAGAAATTCTGATTCAAGTTGCTCAAAGCTGGTTGATAGAAGCGATCGCGGAGCAAGTAAAGTTAGAAAATTGTCTTTGTCCAGGTAACTCATTCCCAGTTACCGATTTTGGGACTGAATGTGATCCTAGTGGTGCTGTAGGTTTGCATAATTTAATTTTATCTATAGCTAAAATTATCAAATCTTTATGCAATAATGGTTTTACTTTGAATATATATCCACAAAGTAAAATATCTAACTAAAATAGATAGCTAGAATATTTAAAAAACTTTAATATTTAAGAAGTTTACTTGCTCTTTTTCATAACTGGCTAAAGAAGATAGTAAGTGTATATCTTTAAAATTTAAAAGATTTTAAAGAATGATTGTTTGTATCCTTTTTATAGTACAAAATTACTATAAAAAGGATACAATGTTTACAGATACTATATTTGATTGGGTTGCCGGGTGATTTATATGCATAAAAACATAGAAAGATGGTATCCCATAACATTTGGATTAGCTCTTACAGTATTGTATTGCTCATTGTTGCGGAGTAAACCTTTACCAACCTCTTTAAAAGACGTATTTTCTGCTGCCACAACACTTAGTGGTATTGCAATAGGTTTTCTTGCTACTGCAATGTCAATCTTGTTTACAATAGGCAATACTAATGTTGTAAAGCAGATGAAAAATTCTAACAAGTATACTATACTGATAAATTACTTTATGGATGCTATTAACTGGTCATTCCTGTTAGCATCTTTAAGTTTTTTTGGTTTGTTTGTTGAAATTAAAACTTTTGGTTCATTGCAATGGCTGGTTTTTGGGATTTGGTTATTCACTCTTTTAACATCTGGTCTTAGTTCCTATAGGGTTATTAGAGTGTTTGCGGCAATACTACGTGGTGCTAATTAGTTAACTTAGTATAATTTTTTAATATTTCCGATTCTCGCTTTTGCCAAGCATTACGTAAAGCTTCTTGTCGCTCTACATAAGAAATATTACGTTGATTTTTTAAAGCATTAATTTGTATAGATTCACGCATTCTGTCTTTCAATAAATCTACATATAAACTATCATCTTCATCGCTAGAACCGGAAATTCTGATTTTTTTAACTTGACTTTGGTTTTGAGCAGAAATCCCTAGCAATGATTTTGCTGCGTTACGCACTTTTTCTAAAGGTAAAGATGAATTTTTTTTCCGAGAAACCTTTAGCTCTATGTTAATTGATGGAGCTTGATAAACTGTGGTGAGGTTAGCAAACTCTTCAAGCCCACAATTATTAAAAATGCTCATATCTTCTAAAGCAGCGATACTAATGTCAAACTTTTTAACCTTGCTCATACTTTCTAGTCTTTGTAACGCATCCTCCTGAATGACCGGCTCAATATAAATAGAAGTATTAGAGCCAATTATTAATTCAAAATATTGAGCAAAGTTTCCTGGCGATACACCATGTTTGTTGGATTGAAGCAGCAGAATATTGGTATCCGGATGGTATATAAATGCTGATTGTTCACCTATGCCTTCATCGTCTGCGAGCTTGAATTCTTCTATTTTTCCGGCAAGATCAGCTTTGGTAGGTATATTGTCCATCCGAATACGAAGTATTTCTCCTTCCCATGTCTGCTGCCATCCAAAGTTAGCCTCGTGTACAGAGAGATGGTGTAGACGAACTTCTTTAAATCTTTCTTTCGCAGGTAGAGCTATAACTTTTTGTAAAACTTCTCCAAAAGTTAAATTCATTTCTGAAGGTATTACAACCTTGAAAAAATCAATATTTAGTATTTTACTCATTTCAACCAAATAGAATGTAGAAGGAGCAAGCCCTTACTTAGTTAGCTCACCCTCTTGCCTATGCTAGCAAATACATTTATTTTTGCGGGTTTGAATAGTTTTTCTGGGGAAAAGATCCTGATTGAGCAGTTTACTAGGCGAGAAACGATGGAATTGACTGGAGCAACCTCCAATCAGTTGCAGTATCTTGAGCGCTCAGGGTTGATCAAACCGATGCGGGAATGGAAGGGTAAAAAAAAGCCTAACGTTTACTACAACTGGCAACAAATTTTAGAAGTCAGAGTAATACGTAATTTGAGAAAAACGACTTCACTGCAAGTTATTCGGAAGATTTTAGACTTCTTTGAAGGCTATAAAATTGATAAAAGCTTGAGGGACAAACAAATAATAGCGATTAACGAAGAAGTTTTTTTGATAGATTGTGATTGGTCAAACTTTGCTGAAAGAATTTCAGCACTTAAGCTTGCAGATCGTGGTGGCAAAGGAATAGGACAATATACGCTGTTGGTTGTTCCAGCTTTGCGAGACATTGTTAATGAGATTTGGGATGTTGCAGAAAGATCCAAAATAATTGCTATTGAAGATTTTAAGAGCAGAGCTAAAATGCAGCCCAGCAAAAGGTTATAAGTTAGTCTAGATAAGCTACAATCCTTGTCGAGCCTTGAGCAGCTAAAACTACTCTATAGGCTGCTTGAGAACATGCTTGCCGACAAAGATTATTGCCTTGTAAATCATTTACTTCAATTTCATCATCAGCTAATGCTTCTGCGAAGCTTAGTGCTGTCAATTGTTTTCTATTCAAGCTATCTCTAAGCCGTGCAGATTTTTTGGTTAATCCTAAAATTACTTTGAGTCTTTTAGAACGTCCTCCCAAAATTTCTAAATTAATGGCATCTGCACATTCAGCAAAGCCATTACGATGTCCTTGCCAGCCAACACCATGAGCAGCAAGTATATTTGTGTGTTGTTTGTAATTCTGGATACCATTGATACGGTCTTGAATCCAATCATCAGATTTACCTTGTTTCTTCCATCCTTGAATAGCTCTTGCCCGTCCTCTGCTCAGGGCAAGTTCTGGATTGCCTTCCTCTTCAATTCGTTCTTTGAGTGCAGCCAAAGCCCATCGATGAAACTTAACTGAAAGAGTCTGTGCATAATCAATTGCTAATTCAGTAGTACCGTATGTTGCAGGATGCCTTCCGTTCTTAATAGTTTCAATAATTCCAAGAATTTCAGAAATAATGTACCGAACTTTAGATAACTTGCCTCGTTGAGTTTTAACTCGGACGGGCGAGATGCCCGTCGTAAAAGCTAAATTTTCAAGTAATTCTTGGGTTTTATCGAGGCGTTTCCAGTCTCGCGGAGATTTATTTGGTGGCTCTCCAGCAGCCTTCCACATATCAGTTAAGCTAACCAGTCCATCGCTTACACGGCGGTGAACCACATGACCTTCGTACTGGAGTTCTTTTGGCTTATTTTTGTTCATGGTTTTCTTTGGCTAGAGTCATATCAAAATTCGACGCACAGGTATTAATATGTGCGTATCAGCTTTTGGACGGCAGGATAATCGAAATCCTCAGCACTGAGTTTAGGAGACCCGTCTGGCACCAAGCACCGCCCATGAGTTGACAAAGTGGTGAGGGTAAAACCTCACCACTTTGTTTTATGACTTTTTGGATTTGACTATAGCTATTAACTTCTCTACCTTTGAGCCTGAACGCTCGCGTAGTCTTTTTTCGATTTTTTCAATTTGCTCTAAATGAGCAACTATTTCATTTAGGTCGTCTATATCATCAAATCTTTCAGCAACATTTGTATCGATAGGTTGACCAACTGATTGCTGCTGAGAAGATTCTGTACTCATATTGACTCCTTCGCTGCTCTGGCATGTTTTTATGTTTGAAGTGGAGACTGCCGTATCTTCTGCATCAACATGACTGGTATCTCCAGACTCTGGTTGAGTTGCAGACGCTAGAGTTAAATGCTGATTCTTGACTTTTGGTTGTGCTTTAGCGACATCAGGATTTAAAAAATACAAAAATTCTCCCCTGCCACTACCGGAGGAAGGTGCTATTTTTCTATGTGCTATACCCAATTCCCAGTATTTTTTTAGGTACTTGCTTGCAGTTGTATAATCGCACCCAATCCGCTCTGAAAATTGTTTAACCGTTTTCGGAGTTTCATCAAGCCAAGAATAAATTTTTTGAGATGTAGGCGGGAAAACCAGGATACTTTCAGGGATTTGAGAGATTTGCTCTATAGTAATTAGCTTGTTATCCATCAGGTTTTCGTCAAGGTTGTCGAAATTAGGTTCCACAACTGCTTTAGGCAAAGTCCCGTTGTTTTTATGATTGCTTAAATCTATTGACTTGACCGCTCCAGCAACAAAACCAAGAATTATCTTGGTTGACTCATTTAAGACGAAATAAGTTTTTAGCCCTGGAAAATTTGGATTATCATTCACAGCCTGGACAAAACCAAGGAAATTATCTTCTTCAACAAGTTCTCCCAGGTACTGTCCTGCTGTACGCCGATTGAAAAAAATCTTTTCAGCAACTTCTTTGCTGGTAGCTTTGTCTAAGCAATAAACAATGAAAAGAATAAGCAGTTTTACTGGCGATAATTTCAAGATTTTATCTATCAACTGCTTAGTTGAATTATCGACAGATTGCTTCAAGTCAGAGAGTTGACTACGCAGCGCACTGTCATCTAGACTAGGTTTTAGTCTAGACATATTAAACCTCCTTTATGGTGAGGGTTTGTGTCGGCTCCATCTTTAGGCAGCTTAAGCGTTGTGGCCTGGAAATTCACTTTCGCTTACTCTGCTCAAGGTGGAACTATTGATTATGTTAGAAAGCAGACTAATGTCTGCTTTCTAAGTTTTACCACAGAAGAAGAATAGTTGAAAGATTGGAATAAATATTTTTATCGATTCAAGGGATTCATTTAGACTCAAGGCAATAAATATCGATTTTGACTTGCTGCGTCCTTACTTAATCTTTTTTGAATGCAAATACTCAAGCGTCCATTTTGATGAAAACTGCTCAAACGGGAACCAGTGGCTAGTATTTTCTTGAACCCACAGAGATCCATCTTCTTCCTTCCTGCTCCCGATTACAATCCCAAATTCTCTAGCCAAGCCATACCATTCACTAAACAGGTCTGTTGGATTACCTTCAACACCTTGGGGCTGGTTAGGTTCCCATGCATCATCAATTGCACTAGCCAACCATCCTCCTGGACTCTTAATTACCTGATGTTGTAGTTGCTCTTTTAGTGCCTCAATAGCTGTCAATACTACTTCTTCGGTAGATTTCCGTATCTTGGAAGCAAGGATGGTACTAAGCTTAATGCCCAAAGAAATTAACTCATCTCTAATCGCGTCGCTAATCTCCTTTTTTGGTCTTTTTGTTAAATGAGGTGTAAGTTCAGGCTCATTAGATACTGCGAATGATTGTGTCTGAGATCGTGGCTGGGTAAGACATGCCTCTAATTCTTTCTTTAGTCTGTTATTCTCTGCCTCTAGTCTCTCCAATCGCTGCTCTATTTCAGAAGCTTGAAGAACGCGCCCATAAATTGCTTCATGCTGGTCACGCAATCCTCTATTCTCAGCTTCAACTCTTTTAATTCTTTCTTTTAGGGTTTTAATGATTGCATCTTTAGAAGCATCTGAGCTTCTTTGCTTAGGTGGTATTTTCTTGGTTTTTGAGTTATTTTCCCTAAGTTATTCTATCCAAGCTTTAATTTTAGGCTGTTTGTAAAGCCAAGCCTTACTCAGACCAGAAGCTTTTGCCACTGTGTTGAAGTTAATAGTTTGTTTTTCATCGATTAACTTTTGAATTCCCTGCTCAACTTTCTCAAATGCCTCTTTCTGTTTTCTTTGAGCATTAGCACGCAGCCCATCAACCATTGTGTTCAAACGTCATTTGCCTCTACCTCCAGCGCGGAAATGATGTTTTCTAAATTGATTTTGATCTTCTGGTTCATCTCAACTTGGCGCACCCATCCATTAGCCTCAGCTTTTTGGATAATCTGGTTGGTCTGCTCTAGTTGCTGCTTGTGTTCCGCTAAATATTCTGAAGTAGTTCGGAAATGAGTACAGGTTAAACTGACCTTTTCCTATTTTGATTCTTGCGAATCTTGAATATTTAGAGATGCGATCGCACTGCCACTCATAAATAAAAAAGAGACGGGTACGAACCACGTCTTCAGGCGATGGGAAAATTTTTTAAAGGTTATGCTACATCTGCAACCAGCAAGCCATTAACAGCTATGATGATTAACTGTGCTTGCAAAGGAGTATCAAAACAGGGTCTTTCATCTCTATTACAAGGCTGCGCTATCCACTTACCCTCTAGATTTTGATAAAAAGTACCTAACAATTGTGAACCGTTCCAAACTCGATAAAGTTCTCCAAAATCATCGTTTATGGAATCAATTTCTATTTCTGGGGGTGCTGGGTCTGTTAGTTGGTCAACGTAGCCCTCAAACTCTGATTGAGCCAAGGCTTGGTTATCAAATTCTTCTTGTACAATCATCTAAGTAACCTCATCAATGGGGTTTTACAAAAGGCGATCGCAGTCTCTTCCCGGAGTGGCGATCGCTTTTGTCTATCAATTAATCTACGTGACGTGTAGACTTACGTCAAGCGTAGATTTGTAAAACTTAGAATGTTATAAATCTACTTGTCATTTTAGATACTGACAAGTAGAGAAATCTACATCTAACAGCCACTAAACTGGGGATGTAGTGATATGCCTATGGATAAAGTGATTCGTTGGAAATTAAATGAAGTGATGGCGCGAAAGCGGGTTAAAAATAAGGATCTAGCCAAGCTACTTGGTATAACTGAAAACTCAATTTATAGATTACGTAAGGTTGATGAAATGCCAAGATTAGCACCGGAACGATTGAATGGCATTTGTAAAGCGTTGAATTGTCAACCAGGGGAACTGTTGGAATACGTATCAGATGAAGGTGAAGAGAATGTTGTTTCTCAGGTTGATATCGTTTGAAAGCGATTGCTATAACAATCAAATCCCAGGAATGGGACGCAGGATTTTGTGAGACGCCGAACTGTCAAACTACAAGCGTAAGGCTTGGGCTGTTGCTGAATCAGTAAGCAACACACCTGCTTCAATATTGCGTTCCTGGACGGTTTCTGTATCTGTCGCAAACATTTTTTGAATTAGTATAAGTTTTTAAAGGAATTGCTTTTTTGGTATCATTTTTTTAGCAATTATCCTTAATTAGATTTCCTTGGAAAAAAATATTTACCTAAAAATCCTAGATAAATTTATTTGAAAAATTACTTAATTGATACTTTTACAGATATTCACAAGCTAATTGAATTATGGCTCGTAAACTTTTAGAACTGAATACAGAGGATGGCGGAACGATTTTGGTAGCAGTTGATGTCCCAGATGTATCAGTGGGCCGTGTATCTGCTCCTGGTGAGTTGCCTATAGAAAAAGTAGAGGCGAGCTTTGATGCAGTGAGGGATTTGATTGTTCATGGGTGTCGCCCAATTACAAAGGCATTTCGTACTTTGCAGCAAGAATCGCAACCCATGAGTGGAGAAGTTGAGTTTGGCGTGAATTTTACTGCCAAAGGCTCAGTCTATGTAGTCGAATCTGCTGGACAAGCATCACTTAAGGTGAAAATCACATGGAATCTGACACCAGAAGTAAACAAGTAATAAATTTTCATGAGTTGGGATTTAGTTAAAGCTTGTACAGTGGCGATCGCTACTCCAGAAGGTAATATCCAGGGTACAGGCTTTTTCGTCTTACCTACAGGATATTTACTTACCTGCGCTCATGTAGTTGAGTCAGTTGGTGGTTGGGAAAAAATCCGAATCAATCGTCAGAGAGTTAAGTTAATTTATTTGGGCGATCGCACTAGCGATGATTTTGCCATCTTGCAATTACCTGGTTATCAGGGTGCTTCAGCGCCCATATCTTTAAATTTTCAGCCAATGGATCGATTTTTGTCTATTGGCTATGGACGGCTAGATTTTCCTCTAGGCGCTTCGATTGATGGCACGATCACTGACATTAACTCCCAGTCCGAATTTGGCAACTTGCCAATGCTGCGATTGCGTGTCAAGGCGAATTCTCAACAGGTACAAGGAGGTTACAGTGGTTCACCTGTGTTTGACGCTGAAACTCAACGAGTCATTGGATTAATTGCAGCTTACGACAACACAGAAGGTGCATTGGCTCTACCACTATCGACAGTGTTAGAAAAATGGTCAAATTTGTCAAAATTTATAGATATTCATCCCAATGTGCCACCATTACCACCAGCCAGCAAAACTGCCAGAGTTTTCATTAGCTATCGCAGTCAAGATCCAGATTTGAGCCTCGCCCAGAATTTTTACGAAGCTATTAAAGCTGCTGGACATCAGGTATTCATGGCGGGGGAGAGTATTCGCTTAGGAGAAAACTGGCCCCAACGCATTGATAAAGAATTAGAACGATGTGATTACTTCTTACTGCTGTTGTCTTCACAATCAGCCACTAGCGAAATGGTGACAGAAGAGGTGAGACGGGCAAAACAGTTGCGGGATTTACGTTCTGAACGTAAGCCATTAATTTTGCCGATTCGCGTCAACTTCCCTTGGAGTGAACCACTAAATTATGATTTGCGAGGTTATTTAAATCAGATTCAGCAGCGAGAATGGAAGTCGCCTGCCGATACTTCTAGAATTTTGCACGAAGTCTTGAGTTTACTGGCAGGTAGTGAGGAAGCTAAAGACTTCACCACTCGCACAGAGGAGAAAATCATCCTTCTGTCTTCAAATCCACCCATGCCAGTAGCAGAACCAGAATTACCTGAAGGACAGGTGGATTTAGCTTCAGAGTTTTATGTTGAACGTCCTCCTATTGAATCTCGCTGCAATGAGACAATTTTGAAGCCAGGTTCTCTCATTCGGATTAAAGCGCCTCGGCAAATGGGTAAAACCTCTCTCATGGCGCGGATTCTTCATCAAGCTTCACAACAAGATTATTTAACTGTACCTTTGAGCTTTCAGTTAGCGGATGGAAAGGTTTTTGCTGATTTGGACAAGTTCCTCCGGTGGTTTTGTGCAAGTGTAGGACGGAGGTTAAGGATACCCAACAAGTTAACAGATTACTGGGACGAGATTTTTGGTAGTAAAGATAACTGTACTGCTTATTTTGAGGAGTATCTCTTGGCAGAAATCAACCAACCGCTAGTGTTGGGATTGGATGAAGTTGATTGTGTATTTCAATATCCCGAAATTGCTGCCGACTTTTTTGGACTACTACGCGCTTGGCATGAAGATGGAAAAAATCGGGAGATTTGGAAGAAACTGCGGTTGGTAGTGGTACATTCTACCGAAGTTTATATTCCGTTGAATATTAACCAATCACCTTTTAATGTAGGCTTGCCAATTGAATTACCAGAGTTTAATGCCCAACAGGTACTAGATTTAGCACAAAGGCATGGACTTAATTGGAGTTTTAATCAAGTTGAGCAGTTAATGACAATGGTAGGAGGACATCCCTATATTGTACGGATGGCACTTTATCGCATTGCCAGAAAGGATATTACGCTCGATTTGCTCTTACAAAAAGCACCCACAGAAGCTGGGCCTTATAGCGACCATTTACGAAGGCATTTGTGGAATTTAGAACAGCATCCGGAATTAGCTGCTGCAATTAAGAAAGTAGTTGCCGCTACTAGCCCTGTTCGCTTGAATTCGATAGAATGCTTTAAATTACTCAGCATGGGCTTGCTACAACAGCAAGGAAATGATGTCACTCCACGTTGCAATTTGTATCGTCAATATTTCCGTGATCGCCTGAGAGTCAATTAATGAACACAGCACCAAACCCAGCCTACGAATATCAAGTCGGGGGAAGTTTGCCAGTTGATGCTCCCAGTTATGTGGTGCGCCAAGCAGATACAGATTTGTATGAAGCGTTGAAGGCTGGCGAGTTCTGTTATGTTTTGAATTCGCGGCAGATGGGCAAGTCTAGCTTGCGAGTGCAAACAATGCAACGACTACAAAATGAAGGTATTGCCTGTGCTGTAATCGACTTGACAAAAATTGGTAGCCAGCACGTTACATCAGATCAATGGTATGCGGGTGTAGTGCGTATTTTAGTCAGTAGTTTTGAGCTTTCAAGCAAGTTTAATTTACGAAGTTGGTGGCGCGATCGCGATTATCTTTCTCCGGTACAGCGACTGAGTGAATTTATTGAGGAAGTTTTGCTGGTTGAAGTTTCTCAACCTATTGTCATTTTTATAGATGAAATCGATAGCGTTCTCAGCCTGAATTTTTCGACTGACAACTTTTTTGCTTTAATTCGAGACTGCTATAACCAGCGTGCTGACAAGCAACAATATAAGCGTCTTACTTTTACGCTGTTAGGAGTGGCTACACCCTCAGATTTGATTCAAGATAAAAACCGCACGCCATTTAATATTGGTAGAGCAATTGAACTAAAAGGCTTTGAATTGTTTGAAGTTCAGCCTTTACTTAAGGGATTGGTGGGAAAAGTCAGTAACCCTCAAACGATTCTGCAAGAGGTTGTAGATTGGACGGGTGGGCAACCGTTTCTCACTCAAAAACTTTGTCAACTTATTCCTGCTGATATAGAAGCGGGGAGAGTTGAAGAATTGGTGCGATCGCACATCATCGAAAACTGGGAATCACAGGATGAGCCAGAGCATTTGAGGACTATACGCGATCAAATCCTCAGAAATGAGCAACATGCAGGACGGCGACTGGGGTTCTATCAGCAAATTTTACAACAAGGAGAAATTGCATTTGATGAGACTTCAGAACAAATGGAATTGCGACTATCAGGGTTGGTAGTTAAGCAACAGAATAAGTTAAGGATTTATAACCGTATTTATAAGGCTGTTTTTGACGGCAATTGGATTGATAAGGTTTTAGCTCAAATGCGTCCCTATGCAGAGTTAATTCAAGCATGGTTAGATTCATATTGTCAGGATGAATCACATTTATTGCGTGGTCAGAATTTACAAGACGCACAAATATGGGCTATTGGTAAAAGCTTGAGCGATCGTGATTATCAGTTTTTAGCTGCAAGCCAGGAATTGGATAAAAGAGCAGTAGAAATTGCTTTAGTCTTTGAAAAAGAGGCAAGCCAAATATTAGCTGAAGCGAATAAAACATTGGCCGATTCTCAGAAAAAAGCAAATTTGAGGATTCGTATAGGGATTTTTGTATTGGCTATGACCTCAGTGTTATCAGCAATAATAATAATAATAGCCCGACAAGCACAGGGAGAATTAGAGACAGCAAAGAACCAACTAGTAATTTTAGATAAAGAAGTACAAAATAAGCGATCAGAGTCTAATCAACTTTTATTAACAAATAAAAATTTGAAGATACAAATCAAAAAATCTGATAAGAAATACCAACAAGATAGAAAAAAAAATCAACAAGAAAGCCAAGAGTTGAAAATAAAAATTGCAAGAGATAACATAATTAGAAAAAAAGCAGAACAGAGAGTTAATAAAGTACAAAATGATATAAAAAAAGCAAAATTTGAAAATCAAAAGTTATCTGAAGCGAACAAGAAACAAAAAATTAAAATAAAGAGAATAGTTATAGAGCAAACAAATGCTGATAATATAATTAAAGAAGTTAAAGAGAAAGCAGATGTTACATACGTAGAATTAGATAAAGTTAGAAATCAAATAGCAGATTTTAATGCACAATTGCAAAATGTAAAAGTAGGAGGAGAATCAACACAAGTTTTAATTCAAGAAGTCCAAAGTAAAATTGAGAGTACTCAAAATAGACTAGAGGAAACTCTTAATATATTAAATAATAATCTTCCCTTTAAAGATGGCGAGACTGAATCTCCAAGTATTAATACCGACAGTACACTGCAACTGAGTAGCAGAGGTTCGGCAGTCTCAAGGCTACAACAAGATTTGCGAGAGTTAGGATATTTTAACGGCCTGAACACAGGCTATTTTGGCTTAGAGACTCAGCAAGCAGTAATCCGATTCCAGCGATCTGCTGGAATTACTGCTAATGGTATTGTCAATACCAGAACTCAACAAGCAATATCCAGTGGTCTTGGTACAGGTGGTGAGTATCCTTCTCTAAGAGAAGGCAGTAATGGTTCGGCAGTAATAAAGCTACAACAGCGTCTACGGCAGTTAGGCTACTTTAATGCTAATCCGACTGGGAATTTTGAACCAATTACTAAAGATGCTGTAATTGCATTCCAGCGAAGTTATCGCATAACTGCTAACGGGATTGTGAATCGACAAACTTGGAACGCACTAATGGGTTCCTCTCCGACTCCAGGAAGTTCGAGTCTTTCCACTCAACAAGTCAAAGAACTCCAGGTGCGTTTGCGGCAGCTAGGTTATTTAAATGCTGATCCCACTGGGAATATTGGCCCAATAACTAGAGAAGCTGTAATTGCATTCCAGCGAAATAATGGACTACCTGTTGATGGCATTGCTAATGCCCAAGTTTTGGACTCAGTGCGTAGATTCTCTACAGGTGGCATTCAACAACCAGGTAGAAATTATCTAACTGTAGGCGATCGCGGAGAAAATGTCAGGTTAGTTCAAGAGCGTTTGGCGCAGTTGGGTTTCTCTAATACGAATCCTGATGGACTTTTCGGCGATTACACTAGACAATCTGTGATTGCATTCCAGCAATATTCTCGAATTAATTCCACTGGAAATGTAGATTGGCAAACTTGGGAAGCATTAGGGTTGAATAGCTCTTACAGAGTAATAATTCCCATCTCCAGTAATAAGACTCTAAGTAAAGTGCAACAATATATACCCAATGCTGTTACAGAGCAATCCAGTCTAGGGGATTATGTGAATGCTGGAGCATTTAGCGATCGCTCACTTGCTGAAAGTCTTGCTAAACTATTGCGAGCTTATGGACTAGATGCACGAGTAAGTAGGTAGGCATTTAAGACAGTCGCTACCCATCTGTTGCATTCTTTTCTGAGATTGCTATAAGATTATCTAATAGTTATTGAAATTCTGCTGTAGAAGGAATTGCGATCGCATCCTCACTACAAAACAAGCGATCGCTATTTTTAGCTATGGTTATGTAGCTTTGAGTTAATCGGCTAACTGGGGTGCTTAATTTTAGCTATCTGCCTAATTAAGCTGCTCTGTCTTGAGAATATAAATACTGCTGAAACCCGACAAATACTTGACTGATAGTTGCAACGCTCCCTAGTTCTTCAACAGCATCACGAACGGTATGATATTTCAACTCTAAAAGTTGAGGTAATTTAGTGCGATCGAGTTCCCCCACCCCAGCTTTGATGTATTGTTCGAGTATAAAGTCGAGAAATTCTTGCTGTTTGCCGATATAGCGCGAGAAAATTAATGACTTGTGAGCGAGGACACGCTCTCGGCGGCTTATAGGTGGTGAGGCATAGGCGATATAAGCCAGCACATCATATAAATCGCTTTTCTCAGCATCAATCAGGCGGCTAATTTCTGTGAGTTGTTCTTCCCCGTAGCCCTTCTCTGCCAGTCCTTCTAATAAAGGTCTACGGGTGTCAGGGCGACTCCAAATTGCTCTTAATTCGTCTTCATCTGTGAATAGTTCGGGAATTTCACCAAAGAGACGTTGCACAAATTCTGCGGCGCTCATAGGTTTACCGTCTGGACTCCAGAAGCTGGTGGATATTCGGTGCTGGAGAGTTCGTTCTTTACCATCGGCGAGTTTGATTTTGATGGTTTTGGGGTTGGGAACTTCTGCAATTTCGTTTCTATTTTTGCCTCTATTTATACCACCATCTGTTATAGAGTCGTTGTATACGCGTGATTTCTCTCCCCCTCTGGCAATCTTGACGAGAACAGGTTCCTGGGGTTCGCCATCCCATTCAGGATCGTTGAAGTGTTCGTAGGCTTTGACGAAATCATAAATAGTGAAGTAGTCTTTCCCATCAAATAGGCGAGTACCGCGACCAATAATTTGCTTAAATTCAATCATCGAGTTGATGGGACGCATCAGCACAATGTTACGAACATTTCGGGCATCAACCCCAGTGGAGAGCTTTTGGGAGGTGGTGAGAATGGTGGGAATAGTTTTCTCATTGTCTTGAAAGTTGCTGAGGTGCTGTTCTCCCAGTTTCCCATCATCGGCGGTGACGCGGACACAGTAATTAGGGTCACTGCTAATCTTCATTTGGTTGATTAAATCCCGCACAGCTAGAGCGTGGGGTTGGTTGGCACAAAACACCAGAGTTTTTTGATTCTGGTCGATTTCTTCCATGAACAACTGCACCCGATAGCGTTCGCGATCGCTAATTTCAATGATGCGGTTGAAGTCAGCTTCAGTGTAGGTTCTGGCTTCGTCTACTGCACCTTCGATGAGTTCATCTTCAGTGCTGTAAATATATTCATCTAGGTTAGTTTCGATTTGCCTGACTTTAAAAGGAGTAAGAAACCCGTCGTTAATGCCGTCTTTGAGGGCGTAGGTATAGACCGGTTCGCCGAAGTAGGCGTAGGTGTCTGCGTTATATTTTCGTTTAGGAGTGGCGGTGAGTCCCAGTTGTACTGCTGGGGAGAAGTATTCTAAAATGCCCCGCCAGGTGCTTTCGTCACTGGCTCCGCCTCGGTGACATTCATCAATGATGATGAAGTCAAAAAAGTCGGGGGGATAGTCGCTGAATTTGGGGGTAGGATTGCCAGCGTCGTCCCGTCCGGTCATAAAAGTCTGGAAAATGGTAAAAAAGATACTGCCATTTTTGGGAACTCGACCGCGTTTTTTGATGGCTTCAGGATCGATGCGGACTAGGGCATCGTCGGGGAAGGCAGAGAAAGAGTTATAGGCTTGGTTAGCTAAGATGTTGCGATCGCTTAAAAACAAAATTCGCGGACGGCGGGTGGGTTGTCGGCTGAGATTCCAACGGCTTTGAAAGAGTTTCCAGGCGAGTTGGAAGGCAATGAAAGTCTTACCTGTGCCAGTTGCCATTGTTAACAAAATCCGGTCTTGTCTTTGGCAGATTGCTTCTAGGACGTGCTTAATGGCATTGTGTTGATAATAACGGGCTTCCCATGTGCCGCTTTTGTCTTCAAAGGGGATGGCAGCAAAGCGATCGCGCCACTCATTATTTTCGCTAAAGGTAGCTTCCCATAGCTGATCCGGGGTGGGATATTGGTTGATGTAGCCTTCTGCCCCTATGTGCATATCTACTTGGTAGATGCCGATGCCATTTGTAGAGTAGGCAAATCGAGTCTGCAATTTGTCGGCGTATTTTTTGGCTTGTCCTAAACCCTCGGTATCTCGTAAGTCGCGTTTTTTAGCTTCGATGACGGCGAGTTTTTCACCACGATAAACCAGGACATAATCGGCGATGTCTGAGTGAGCGCGTTTACCATTGCCAACTAAGCGACCAGGGGCAATAACTTCGCGGCGGATGCGACTATCTTCAATAACTCCCCAGCCTGCGGCTTTTAGTGCGGGGTCAATTAGTTCGGCGCGGGTTTCGGCTTCGTTCATATTTGGCTCATCTCGATTTGCTTTTAAGGACTTTTTTGTTTGTTCTGTAAGGGTTTCAGGCTTTGAGAGTGACTGATCTCGATTTGCTTTTAAGGACTTTTTTGTTTGTTCTGTAAGGGTTTCAGGCTTTGAGAGTGACTAATCTCGGTTTGCTTTTAAGGACTTTTTTGTTTGTTTTGTAAGGGTTTCAGGCTTTGAGAGTGACTAATCTCGGTTTGCTTTTAAGCACTTTTATGCCCAAAAAGGGAGATAGCGAGCATAGCGGGTAGAGGTTGATTCGGATTCATCTGCCTTGATTAAGCCAGCTTCTTTGGTGAATCCTATAATGTAAGAAACATTAGCTGCTTGTGACTCACTTAGACGAAACCGCTCTCGTAGGGTTTGGTTAGACATTCGTTGATTGCTGACATACAGCAGACAGCAATGCTGGTAGCAGGCTCGAATTCGATCGCTCTTGCTCATATCGGCGAAATCCTGATGGGCAAACAGCACTGCTGTAGTGCGTGTGTCACCTACTCGAAAATCTGGTGCGGGTAGTTGAAACATTTCTGCCGCGCTTACAACTTTGTCAATGCCACTGCCTTTTTCTTCACATATATGGAAAAGTCGCATTAGGTTGGCAAGTTGTTCGTTACGGGAGCGATTTTCATCAATAAATCGCTCTACCTTAATGGGTGGGATGCCGGGATTAGATATTTCAATGCGATCGCTATACATCTCGATCATCACTGAGGTACCTGTTGCTAGAATATCCTGATGCACCAAAGCATTAGCAATAAGTTCTCGTAAAGCCTGTTTCGGAAACATTTTTACTTCTTCCCGCACAACTTCCTCGATAAAGCGATTTTGCGGTGCTGCTGAGTGAATAAAATCCACTAATCCGTCAAAACCAACAGCATATCCTCGGATGCCTGTGGTGTCATTACGAGTTTTTAGCTTATTGATACCTTCGTAGATTACGACACGGGGAGCTTTACGAGCCAAGGTAGGGGAAAAGGCATCCAGTTTTTTTGCCAACAGGATCGCAGCTAGGTTTGTGATTGTCCAACCATGTGCTGTTAGTTTAATTAACTGTTGGCTCTGCAATCGATCTAGGACAGCATCGCGGGTAGTTGGATAGGGAATTTTTAGCAGTTCAAAGTATGTTTGGGTATCTAGGAGGGCGATTACATCGTCCGGGCTAGCGTCACATCGAGCAGCTTGGCAAAACCAATCTTGTTGGTCTTCTGCAAAAATTTTCTTGAGTACATCTGGTGTCATCGGGCGTAAATCTTCACCAGATCGCATCAAGTATGCACCATCAAAGGTATATGCTTGTCCTAAAGGACGAGGTGGTATTTCAAAGACTAACACTCGACCATTGGGATGGGCTAATTCTGTTACGTCTACGCGGAATCCGAGTTTTTCTACAATACGGGATTTAATTTCATTCAGGGAAGTCTGTGATGGAAAAGCTTGGGAACCTACAACTTGACGTGGTGGCCTATTGGTTACGCCGAAAACTAGATATCCACCTCCTTCATTGGCTAAGGCTACACAATACTTGAGTAAGTCAACTTTATTAAATTGCTGCTTGGCTTGTTTAAATTCAAGGTTCTCGGTTTCAGCAGGTGCATTCAGCCATTTTTCAAGAGTTTCTAGGGTAATCATGCTGCAATTCCCTCTTGAGCGGCTTTTGTTGTTTGGTTGGCGGTGTCTGCGTTGAGTTCGCCAGTGAATGCTTTTTGCAGGATGGATTGTTTGAGTTCGTTGAGTGCGGCGAGTTTTTGGCGGTAGATGGTTTCGAGGCGTTGGGCTTGAGATGCTATCTCGTCTAGCTTTGTCACAATAATTTTTTGTTCAGCCACACAAAAAACAGGAATTGGAGCATTTTGAACAACTTGCTTATTAATCTTTGGCATTGTTGCGCTAGCACCTGTAGCATTACTCATGAGGTATTTACGTGCTGCCAAAGATCGAAGGTAATAGTATATAAATTTTGTGTCAGCTTTTGTTGAATCTAATGTCATTTTCATAATCAGATCACAACAAATAGCCTGTTGCGGATTACCATCATAGATTGCTACATGACCAACTAATTCAGGGGTATTGCTTCGAGTTATTAATAATTCGCCTTTTTTCAACCAATAATGTGCCTTTTCTTTAGTTGGGGCACTTGTTAGTTTCACGCGAGAACCATCATAATTAAATCCTGTTACAGCAGATAAAGTTAATACTGGGATTCCCTCGCCAGTTTGAAATATTGCTGGTGGTGACCAACCATTACGAGGCTGTTCAGAAAGCAGAGTCGATAGAGGAACGAACTGAGACTTTATATCTCCCCGCCTGTTGCCTTTCTGGGTGAAGATGGCGTTTAGATAGCTTTCAAATAATTCGCGGGAGTTGGCGAGGTTCTTTTCGGTGTTAGCGATCGCTCTATCAATCCCCTCAAACGCCTCATCCAAAATTGCCACAATCCGCTTTTGTTCTGAGATAGCAGGAAGATAAAGGCTACGATTCTCCATTGCCTCTTTAGTAACGTGAATCATGGTCGTGCCAACACCTTGTTCTGCTTTGATTCTTTCAGTGTCCCACTCAAACCAATAATACAAATATTTTTTATCAACCTTGTCTAAGTTAAGATTGGTCTTCCAAATATGGTAATGATATATAACTTTTCCACCTTTCCAAATACGCGGGCCAAATGACGCAGACCAAGCGTAGAGTAGATCGCCATCATCACAATATTTACTATCATCAAGTTCTAAATCTGAGTAATACCAGGAACGGTTTGAAAAGAAATTCCCTACACGCAGAACGGGGTACTTACCTTCATGAAGCAATTCTGCTTTTTTGTAAGCTCTACCGTTAATTAAGTTACATACGTCTCCAAGGCGTACCAGTTCCCAATTTTTCATACCATTTCCCCAATTCCAGCCAAAATCTCCGCACTCTCCGCATCCAAAGCAGCGATTTCATCTAAGATTTCCTGCGGTTCTCGTAATGTTGATTCTTCAGCTTTATTCGGATTCTTCACCGATAAATCAAACGTCTCCCGATCCACATCAGCAATATCCACCAGCCAAGACTTTTCTGTTTCCGCAAACCTAGCCTGTAACTCCACAAACTCGCGCAAATCCTCATCATTCAAAGAATTGGTTTTACCCATATTCCGCCCCGGAGCGAGTTGGTAATACCAAATTTTTTGAGTAGCCATTCCCTGAGTTAAAGGTTTTCCCTGAGAAAATAAAGGCGTTCCCTGAACGGAATCGAAGGGCTTTCCTTTCTCAAAAAACAGTACCACCGTCTTCACCCCCGCCCCGATAAAAGTCCCACTCGGACAATCCAAAATCGTGTGCAGATTGCAACTATTCAAAAGCTCTTGACGCAACCCCCGCGAAGCATTGTCCGAATTTGACAGAAACGTATTTTTGATTACCACCGCAGCCCTACCGCCCATCTTCAGGATTTTGATGAAATGCTGCAAAAACAGAAACGCCGTTTCCCCTGTCTTAATCGGGAAATTCTGCTGTACTTCCTTGCGTTCCTTCCCCCCAAATGGCGGATTAGCCAAGATGACATCAAAACGATTCTTGTCTTGAATATCACTGAGATTTTCCGTCAGCGTGTTGGTGTGGATAATATTCGGCGCATCAATGCCATGCAAAATCATATTCATGATCGCAATCACATACGCCAAACTTTTCTTTTCCTTACCCGTAAACGTATGTTTTTGAAGAATCTCAAGCTCTTTGGTAGTCAGCTTACCCCGACGTAAATAATCGTAACTCTCGCACAAAAACCCAGCTGAACCACAAGCACCATCATAAATGCGATCGCCAATCTTCGGCTTCACCACTTGAATCATTGCCCGAATCAACGGACGCGGTGTGTAATATTCCCCACCATTACGCCCTGCATTGCCCATATTTTTGATTTTGGCTTCATAGAGATGGGATAGCTCGTGTTTCTCCTGCTGCGATCGAAACCGTAGCTCATCAATATATTCCAGCGCATCCCGCAAGCTGTAGCCGCTTTGAAACCTATTCTTAATCTCGCTAAAAATTTCCCCAATCTTGTATTCGATTGTATCTGGACTAGTAGCCCGTTGCTTAAAACTCTGTAAATATGGGAATAACTTGCGGTTGACATAATCAATCAAATCATCGCCAATCAGCGCATTATCATGATCCAATGTACCATCCGCTTTTTTCGGTGCTGCCCAAGATGACCAGCGATGCGCCTCATCAATAATAAATTCGTATGGCTTGCCAGCCAGTTCCGCCTCTAGCGCCCTTTCCTGCTCCAAATCATCCAAATACTTCAGAAACAGCAGCCAAGAGGTTTGCTCCGTGTAATCTAACTCTGTAGTACAACCCGCCTCTTTCCAGAGAACATCATCAATATTTTTAAAAGTCTGCTCGAACATTTAGCTTTACTGTGGGATTTTTAATATTAATAGCTTGGCTCATAATTTTGCACCTAAAAGGAGAAATGAGCCTGTGATTCAGTGCTATGGCACGGTCAAAAAAATTACATAGTTAATGCAATCTAAAACTCCTAAGCCTAGATTAAACTTATCGACTGATGTAGGTGTAAACCTCGCTTTCTCACAAAGGCTGACAAAGCAGTAATCAAGAAAAAATTACGATATAGATTATACAATCACTACAGTATTTTTGACCATAAACCTTTAACTCCCCTGTGACTCTCCACCAGGAGGGGAATCTTTTTTTTTCAACCAATCTCTAATCGCCTCCTCCAAAGCCGCAGTCTGGGTCAATTCCAGACGCGCACAGGCAATTTCAAAAGCGATTTTTAAGTCTTTAGGGAGTCTACCCCGAACTTCTCTAGTTTCTTCTGCCATCCTAATTTGAAGCCAAAACTTGCGGCTTTCATTTTTGCACAGCCTCTCAGTAAAAAAACATTTGCGTAATTGCGCTATTGCGGCGTTGCGCTATAATATTAGAAGTAAAAAAACAATTAACAATCCTGTCAGTGTTACCCAATCTACAAAGCTGAGGACACCATGAGCGTTATTACAATTCAATGTCGCTTGGTTGCGGAAGAAGACACTCTCCGTCAACTGTGGGAACTTATGGCTGAAAAAAATACACCACTTATCAATGAATTGTTGCTACAGGTAGGAAAGCACCCAGAATTTGAAACCTGGCTAGAAGAAGGCAAAATACCTACTGAATTACTCAAAACACTTGTTAACTCCCTCAAAACTCAAGAGCGTTTTGCTGATCAACCTGGACGCTTTTACACCTCAGCGATCGCTTTAGTGGATTATGTATATAAATCCTGGTTCGCCTTACAAAAACGCAGAAAGTACCAAATAGAAGGGAAAGAGCGTTGGCTGAAAATGCTCAAAAGCGATCTAGAACTCGAACAAGAAAGTCAATGTAGCTTAAACGTAATTCGTACTAAAGCCACCGAAATTCTTACAAAATTTACCCCTCAGTCCGAGCAGAATAGCAACCAGAAAAAGGGTAAAAACACTAAAAAATCTACAAAGTCCAAAAAATCTTCACTTTTCCAAATTCTCTTAAACACTTACGGAGCAACACAAGACCCTCTTACTCGTTGCGCTCTCGCATATCTGCTCAAAAATAAGTGTAAAATCAATGAACTCGACGAAGACCCAGAAGAATTTAATAGAAATAGACGCAGAAAGGAAATAGAAATTGAGCGATTAAAAGACCAACTTCAAAGCCGCATACCGAAAGGTAGAGATTTAACAGGAGAAGAGTGGTTAAAAACTTTAGAAATTGCTACAGCTAATGTAGCTCAAAATGAAAAAGAAGCAAAAGCTTGGCAAGCAGCACTTTTAAGAAAAACTGCTGATGTTCCCTTTCCTGTGGCTTACGAATCTAAAGAAGATATGACATGGTTAAAGAATGATAAAAATCGTCTTTTTGTTCGGTTCAAGGGCAAGGGTTTGAGAAAACTGACCTTTGAGATTTACTGCGACAAACGTCATTTGCACTACTTCCAACGCTTCCTAGAAGATCAAGAAATTAAACGCAGTAGTAAAAATCAATATTCAAGCAGTGTGTTCACTCTGTGTTCAGGAAGACTTGCTTGGTTGCCAAGAGAAGAAAAAGGTGAAGCCTGGAAAGTAAACCAACTCAATCTTTATTGTGCTTTAGATACTCGGTTGTTGACTACTGAAGGAACTCAACAAGTAATTGAAGAGAAAGTCACAAAAATTACCAAAATTTTAACTGTAACAAAACAGAAAGATGACCTCAACGATGAACAACGAGCTTTTATCACTCGTCAGCAATCCACGCTAGATCGAATTAATAACCCTTTCCCTCGCCCCAGCAAGCCTAATTATCAAGGTCAACCCTCAATCCTAGTTGGCGTTAGTTTTGGTCTAAAAAAGCCAGTCACAGTAGCGGTGGTAGATGTTGTTAAAAATGAAGTTCTAGCTTATCGCAGTGTCAAACAACTACTTGGTGAAAACTACAATCTTCTCAATCGTCAGCGACAACAACAGCAACGCCTATCTCACGAACGACACAAAGCTCAGAAACAGAATGCGCCAAACTCGTTTGGTGAATCAGAGTTAGGGCAATATATAGATAGATTATTAGCAGATGCAATTATTGCGATCGCCAAAACCTATCAAGCAGACAGCATAGTTATCCCAAAACTCCGCGATATGCGTGAGCAAATCAGCAGCGAAATCCAATCCAGAGCAGAAAAGAAATGTCCTGGTTACAAGGAAGCTCAACAAAAATATGCCAAAGAATATCGTATGAGCATTCATCGCTGGAGTTACGGTCGATTAATTGAGAGTATTAAATCCCAAGCTGCAAAAGTCGGAATTTCTACTGAAATTGGTACACAGCCAATCAAAGGTAGTCCACAAGAAAAAGCGGGCAATTTAGCCGTCTTTGCTTACCAAGAACGTCAAGCCGCTTAAATTTAATTCACTAATCCGAACCTAGAAAATATAATATTTTTATAACAGCGCCGCAGTTCATGCTCTTTTGAGCCAATGTACTGTGAAAAATCTGGGTTAGTTTGGCGGTTGTCAGACCGTCATGCTTTCTGACCCTGGTAGCTGCCCGCTTCTGATGCTGCTGTTGCAAGACAGGATAGGTGCGCTCCCAGCAATAAGGAGTAAGGCTTTTAGCCATAGTCGTTATTCATAACGGTGTGGATTACCACAGTGGTGGCTACTGAATCACCCCCTTCGTCAGGGGAACCCTCCAAATATTTTTTTGGCGTGTCAAAGCGGGGGCAAAATCCCTGGAGTCCCGCCAAAACTTTAAAACCCTTATCCAGTCTTGATTTAAGAAACTAGTATGTCAATGCATTTAGTTTTTTAATTTGCAATTCGAGACATTTTAAGCAGACCTGCCAAATTATGTGTATGGAAAGCTTTTATAGAAAGGGTTCTAGACGGGTAGAGTTTCAACAACCATCCCGGCTAGGGGTGGGTTGAAAGAAGAATCCCGTAACTATCTTGAACTAACCTGTAGGTTTCAACAACCATCCCGGCTAGGGGTGGGTTGAAAGAATCTTTGAGGAGAGCAGCGACATTTCCGGCGTTAGGTTTCAACAACCATCCCGGCTAGGGGTGGGTTGAAAGAGCCTTATGTAAACCGTAAAGTTTCCGCCGCGCTGTTTCAACAACCATCCCGGCTAGGGGCAGGGCTGTTTCATTCCCCAAAGAGCTTTAAAAATCAAGGGTTATAGCAATTAAAAATTAGTTATTTTGTTACTAGCGTGCCGATGAAACCAACTATTTTACTGATATTTCAGTGCTTAAATATTCATCTCTTCGTCACGCTTACTTACAATTTTCTTGCTAACCATCTTGACAAATCCTGTTTGAAATGGAATGAATCAGCCCTGCGGCTAGGGGTGGGTTGAAAGGAACTCCAAACTGCTTTGAGGAGCCGTGCCCCTAGCGTTTCAACAACCATCCCGGCTAGGGGTGGGTTGAAAGTTCTCCCATTGATTTAGTTCGCTGACGGGCAAAGTTTCAACAACCATCCCGGCTAGGGGTGGGTTGAAAAGAGCCAAGCAGATTATCGAAAATATTTATCGTTCAAAGTTTCAACAACCATCCCTGCTAGGGGTGGGTTGAAAGAATCGTTTGAGTACACGGATGCTGAAGGTAAAACTGAAAGTTTCAACAACCATCCCGGCTAGGGGTGGGTTGAAAGACATCGCTATCCTCTCTAGAGATTGTGCTATGTTTCAACAACCATCCCGGCTAGGAGTAGATCCCAAGAATAAGCAATACAAACTATGTACTCATTCTAACCAGATTTGAAAATGGTCAAAAAGTACAACTAAGTTATTAGGAGGGTTGAAAGGAGTGCTGCGATCGAACAAATGTTAAGGAAAAATAATTTGCTTGTGGTAAATTTTACAGTTAATGACGAAAGAAGACGACGTTAATTTGCGAAAACCTTATATACTAAAATTAGTGACACAAACTTACGAAATCGACCTTAATTGGCAACAAGCGACATTAATTTGCGAATCGCGACATATAATTTGCGAATGTACAAATGGACACATGGAGAATAACGGATTCGAACCGATGACCTCTGCGGTGCGATCGCAGCACTCTACCAACTGAGCTAATTCCCCTTAATCGGTGCTAAGTCAAGAGTAATATTACTCATTAACTCAAGACATTATCACCATAGATTATTCTAACATTCTGTTACCGATGGTTGAGGCTGTTTTTGGGAATAAACTTTTTGCACCCGTTCGAGTTCCAAATCACTGAGATAATCAACAGTCCAGTTACAGCAGCGCTGGAGCATGTGGAATGGGTAAGTATTGGCTACACCAACAACTTGCATTTGCGATCGCTTCGCGGCTTCAATACCTGCTGGAGTATCTTCAATTGCCAGACACTCGTGTGGTTGAAGATTCAAGTCGGGATATTCTTTATTTAGGCGTTTTACTGCCAGCAGATAACCATCGGGTTCTGGTTTACTGGTGGTGATGTCATCACCTGCGACAATAATTTTAAAATGTTCAGCTAGTTTAGCGCGATTGAGTACTAATTCTATTTCTTGGCGAATCGCGCCACTGACTAATCCTAGTTTCAGATTGTGCGATCGCACCTGAAATATTAAGTCTTCTACACCTGGATATAAAGGCAGTTTCTTTATTTTCTCTAATTCCACCGTATAAGCTTGGGCTTTGCGGTATAGCAACTGAGTTAAATAGGTTTCATTGGCTACTCTACCACGATTAGCGAGTAGTTGCCCAAAACAAGCGCGATCGCTGCGTCCTAAAGAAGCTTGACGCTCGCTTACCTTTTGGGGTTGGAGATTTTCTTCAATGAGAATCTCATCTATCAGTTGCAGGTGGATTGGCTCATCATTAATGATGACACCATTAAAATCAAAGAGAACTGCCTTTAAACTCATGCCCTTATGCCAAACGCTGGAGAACCAAGTCCCTCCAAATCATTATTATCTACTGATGTGGGAGTATACTGACGGACATTTTCGGTTGCTATTGGTTTTATGCCGCTAGTTACCTGATTTATCCACCATACATCCTGCGATCGCACTGCTTCAAATCCGGCTGCACCCATATTCGCTTCTGTACTACTAGCAGCATACTCACGAATATATGGCTCCTCAAAAACATCATTGAGCCATTCTAACTGACGCAGAGTCTTCTGATTCCCATCTAGAATTAATACTTGTCCTCCAGTTACCAGCAACCGGAAGCTTTCCCGCAAAATCCCTAGTGACACCGCATCTGGTGTTTCGTGGAATAGCAAAGAAGCTGTTACTAAGTCAAATGTTGCATCCCTCAAACCAGTTTTTTCAGCATTTCCGTGTCGCCAGACTATTTCCAAGCCAGCATTTCTAGCTTTATCTTCCGCCCTTACCAGCATATAAGGTGATAAATCCAAACCAATAACTTCCGCTTCAGGGAAAGCCTGCTTTAACATTAAAGTAGTGGAACCAGTACCGCAACCTAAATCGAGTATGCGCCGTGGTTTCACTTGGACAGCATCAACTAAAGCTTGACGAACAATACCTTCATTAGGCGGTAGAACGTATTGAGTAACCGGATCGTAAGTAACTGCTGCATCGGAATTGAGATATCCGCCAGCAATACCATGAAAGTTTTGATTACTGTAGTACGACGGAATTATGACATCATCTCGTCGATAGCGATCGCTCTCTTTTTCCCAATTAATACTATCAGCGTAACGCCGTAACCCATCTTCATCAATCAAAAGACGCACTACAGGGGATAAAAAACGTTCCCAGATTGTATCTTGACGCACTGCCATATTGTGTCGGAAGTTTAAGGAGCTATTTAAACACAGTGATTTTCTTTACAAATTTTAATACATTGGGAAAACATTTGCTTTCTCCCTGTGGTGATAGATTGACGCTTGTAATCAAATTTGTTACATTTGTAGTATATAGATGTAATTCCTAAAAGTAGTTCTTCAGCTTCACGAAAATTCAGGGAGCTAAATGAAAGACAATACAACATATAAATTGCTACAACTAACTAGGTAATGGGTTATATGTCATACCGATAAGTGTCACTGCCCTATACCAAATCCCTACGGGTTCAGCAGTTGCTCATAGGGGAAACCCCTAAGACCGCACTGCCTCACCAAAATCTAAAATTTAAAATCCAAAATAGAAAAAATTATGCCCTACGAAAAATTAGAAATTACCACACCAGCACCCGTCTTATCTTGGGCAAATCACTCTTTGGGCCCAGAAGAAACCAAGATGGCCAAGAATGTGGCATCATTACCATTTGTATTTAAACACGTGGCATTAATGCCAGACGTTCACTTAGGAAAAGGTGCTTTAGTGGGTTCTGTAATTGCAACCAAAGAGGCAATTATTCCAGCTGCTGTCGGTGTGGATATTGGTTGCGGTATGAGCGCGATCAAAACAGCATTTACCGCCGAACAACTAGAAGGTAAACTAAAGAAAATCCGCCTGGATATTGAAGCAGCAATTCCGACTGGATTCAACGAAAATAAAGACGTTGAAAAATCCGTCAGCAATTGGCAACACTGGGATGATTTTAAAGACTTGCATCGCGGTGTACAAGACCTACAAAGTAAAGCAATGAAACAGATGGGTTCTCTCGGTGGAGGAAATCACTTTATTGAAGTGTGCCTTGATACAGAGAATCAAGTTTGGCTGATGCTGCATTCTGGTTCGCGTAACATCGGCAATAAACTCGCCCAGTGTCATATTCATACAGCCAGAGAATTAGCAAAAATGGCAGGTAATAAGTTGCCTGACCCAGATTTGGCTCACTTTGTCGCTGGTACGCCAGAATTTCAAGCATACTGGCACGATTTACAATGGTCACAAAACTATGCGCGTGTCAACCGTGATGTGATGATGGCGCGTTTTAAGCACATAGTTGAGAAGCATCTCGCAGGTGGGAAGGCAACTAAACCTTTATTGCAGGTTAATTGTCATCACAATTATGCTGAAAAAGAAGTGCATTTTGACGAGGATGTATACGTGACTCGTAAAGGT